>NZ_JAVDPZ010000020.1:0-71665 GCF_031453995.1 Nitrobacter vulgaris
GCTCCGCCAAACGCTAATCCCAGAAACCGGCGGCCAAACCGGCGGCCAGACTGGCCCATCGACATCTTCATGCCGCTCGCGCTCCTTGTCATAAACCCGCACAAGCACCTGACGGCCTTTGATACGGGCCTAACAAGCGCGTTACGTACCGGCCGTTTTCTTAAAGGAGTATATTTTAAGATGCAAGCGCCGTTCATGCTGCTATGCGGCAACAACGAAAACGTTCCAATCGCGAGAACTAATTGCATCTTTGCGCTGTATCAAACGTCTCGCCGAGGTTTTTACGTCGATACGTCATCTCGATCGTACGATCAGCGACCGCAAATCTTCTTACTCTTTCTTGACCATGTGCTGAATTCTAATCATCGACGGCGCAAGCGGCGGCGGCGTCGCTGAAACATTTACCGAAGTGCAAACGCGGCGCCTAGGCCCCTTGGAACTTGATCACAACTTGAACTTGATCAGAGCTTCATGTCTCGTTCGCAAGCTTTGACAAACTGAGGATGCGGATGCCGAATGACATCTCCTGTCCTGACTTCTCTCGTGTCTCTTGTCGTGACGCTCGATCTTGGAGCAATGTAAAATGCTCAGCAGACCACGGACCGCAAATGCCTCTCGCCGGACAACCGCTTTGGATCACTCAATTCCACACTGGTAGCCACCCATGACGATTTGTATGCGATCCATCGCTACCGTGCGCAGCCGATTCACAAACGAGATGCGAATATCACGCCGCGACATCGTCGCGGAAATCGTCGTGCGTGAGGATCTTGCGGAGGCGCTGACTGGCATTGAGGAATGGTCGCATCTGATCATCCTGTTTTGGATGGATCAGCTCGTCGGCAAGCCTGTCCCATTAACCACGCACCCTCGGCATCGCACCGACCTGCCGGAAGTGGGTGTATTCTGCGCCCGCGGCCCGGAACGACCCAATCCGATTGGACTGGCCGTTGTCGAGTTGCTGAAGCGCCACGAAAATATTCTGACCGTCAAGGCTCTGGACGCCTACGACGGCACTCCCGTGCTCGATATCAAACCCTATGATGCATTTGACGCCATCACCGAACTTCGAGCGCCGCAATGGTGGATGACCGCAACGGGCCGGTTAACGCCGTGAGCGACACCGGCTTTTCATGAGAACATCGCTCCGGCGAATGTACTCTATGGCTCTATGGCATGCGCGATCAACGCGACCGCGGGCCCATCGGAGCCGACTGGCGCCATTGTCGCGACAAGCTAATAAGTCGCTCCCGGGAAATCGTCCCGCCGTGATAGACCGCGCGCGACACGGCGTTCGCGCCGAGCACGGCATCACCAAATTCGTGCCTTCGCAAGAAGGGATGATGCGGCAGATAGATTTGCACCATCGCTCTGTATTTTCCCATGTCAGACGCCGAGAGCCTGACACGGCCGGCGCCCTCGAGCGGCTTCGACTCGATATGTTGTGCAAGGAGCGCCAGTTGCTCCTCTACATCATAAACCGCGTTCGGCAACGAGGACTCGCATTGATCTCTCATCCGATCCCGCAACTTGTCCTGTTCGCGACACAGTATCTCGTACAGGACCGCCTCGACTACTCCCCATGCCTCGCGGCCACGGTTTGCTTTAAGGTTTCTGGCGACGGTTGTGAAATCGTCGATCACAGCCAGGATCGACCCTACCGCCGCAAGCAATGGCGCGTAGCCCGCGAATACCTTTCCTCTTCCGTCGTGCCACAGTTCGCCTGCCGACAAGCCAAGCGCAGCTTCGATCGCATCAAAGAAAGTCGTTATGAAATCCTCGGCGAGGTCCGGGTGCTCCAGATAGTGTGAGCCTGGCCTGGCGGCCGCCTTGGCATAAGCGTGGATAAGTTGCCGGGCACCCTCTTTGTCGTAGAACTCGACGTTCGCCGTGACGTGCTTAACTCCAGGCGCGGTGCGTTCAAATTGCTGTCGCGCCAGTTCAATCGACTCGAACCTTCCCAACAGGACCAGTTTGGGCCTTGATGTAACACGCCGGTCCCTCTGCAATAATTCGACACTTGATCCGAGAAACTGCTCGATCCCGGTCTCGTTCGACAGCAATCTCCCTTCGTCAAGAGCGTCGACAATGACGGGAATCCGCCCCTCGTGAAACGCCGCGATCGGTTCGCTCTTATCGGCAGCCTCAAGATCGGCCAACAGGGCATGGAGCGATCCGGCGGAAACGGGCACCTTTGCCAGATCGAGGATCGGGATCTCGAGCTGGGCTGACAATTGTCTTGCCAGGGTACTCTTGCCGGTCGCTGCAGACGCCTCGATCAAAATGATCTCCTTCTCCAGAACCGCCCGATCGCCCTCCTCCGTTTCGAATCTCGGTGGCACGAACGGGGTCGGCGGCTCCGCGATGAAGAGAGATCCGGTCTGGTCAAGCTTCGGAAAATGGACGGGCCGGTTCAATGCATCAACGAGTACGCTCAGCGCGGTATCCGGCATCAGATGACCTCTTGGGGTGAAGGTGGCACGTTTACAATCGCAAACCTTCGGGTTCAATGAATAATCCGCTGCCGAAGGCCAACCGTTGCCGCGCAACACGCTCGACCTGGTTAGTGGAATGCGCCTCCTCCCAAGTCGAGGGCTTGACGCAATAGACGGACGCAATTCGCTCAGGCATCACCAAAACGATCACTCATAGCGAATGAGGCGGCCAGGCGTCCGTTGTTGCTCCGCAATATAATTGTATATCCGTCGCTGCCTCATTCCGGAATACATTGACGGGAACGAGCATAACCGGCGTAAAACGAACCCGACGGGATTGTACGCCGGCGCGAATCCATGTCATACTAGGCTATGCTTAAAGGTTGGAAGATCAGCACCGTGAGGCCGGGCAGAGGCGCCAGCGGGGCGTTACGCCGGGAATTCATCCTTGTCGCCATCGCCGACCAGGACGCGGCTGTTCGCGCGGTCAAGGAGACCCTCCCTGACGCGGAAATCAAGGTCGATTCAGAAGCCACTCCAGAGCTTCTTGCCGAATATCAGGTCATCGACGGCGAAATGGTTGTACTCGCCGATTGAATTGATCCGGGAAGGTGCATGCTCGCATCCCTTTTGTAAGCGGCGAATTGCAGAAGCCTGAGAATACGGCGCGAGGATAGTTCCGCGATCATAAGGTTGTAGCTGACAGCCGATTTGGCACTTTTGGATGGATCAGCCATAAGCGAGCCGAGGTTTATGTTCGGCGTTTACGATATTTGTCGTTTTGGTTGCGAGACGGGTCCAAATGAGGTTCCGTAAAGCGCCGGGATCTCCAAATTCTTCACGGCAGCTGAGAAAAATAGTTTCCCACGTCGATCGACGGCGCGCGGCGGGAGCGACGCGCCCGGCCAGAGCCGGCGCTATTTCAAGACACATCCGGATCAGGTGTCGATCGCCCTCATGGACAAGCCGTACTCGCCTGTGATTAAGGCTGATGTCGGAGCCCCAGAAACACCTGTCTTAGGAGAAAATAGCCGATGCGATACCGCACCAACCAGGGACTGCTGATAGAGGCCGAAACGTCGGCCGGTGCAATCCGCCGCCTGCGAGAGTCGAGCTGGAACGAACAGAACCTCAGCGATGAGGCGTACATGGAAGCGGTTGCGGATCGCATGTTCCAGGAGGGTATCCACGTTTCAACGCTCAGCCCGGACATGTTCATTGCCGGGTTATTGAGGGGCGGACTACTCACGCGCGAACCGGATGATACGCAGCCGGATGCGGCGAACCAGGAGGCCGATCGCAAATAGGGCCAGAATCGGCTGGCTTCGGTGTCAGCCTGGCAGGCTCGCCAGGAAAATTGCTACGCTCTGACGGGTGTCCGTGGAGCGAGCACCCGAGAAGTCGGCCCCATTCGGGCCTCTTCTGCTTGCTATTGCGCAGACCCAACTCACGCGCAGCACCAAGCCTAGCGTCAGCGGAGCGCGATATCCGGCAGCCCGCGCAAAATCAACATCGGCGCTCAACGCAAGCGAAGGCCGCCAAAACCAACGCCGAGGAAACAATCCCTCGTGGTGATTGATGCAAAGAGGCTGGGTGCCTATATAGGCGAACCAGCGGAGGAACAAAATGACTGACAAAATCCCGGTCACCGTGCTGACCGGCTATCTTGGCGCCGGTAAAACCACACTGCTCAACCGTATCCTTTCGGAAGAACACGGAAGAAAATACGCCGTTATCGTCAACGAATTCGGGGAAATTGGCATCGATAACGACCTCGTCGTCGGCGCAGACGAGGAAGTGTTTGAGATGAACAACGGTTGCATCTGCTGCACCGTGCGCGGAGATCTCATGCGCATCCTGGCCGACCTGATGAAGCGGAATGGCAAATTCGACGCCATCATCGTCGAGACCACGGGCCTCGCCGATCCGGCGCCGGTGGCACAGACCTTTTTCGTCGATGAGAATGTCGGGAAGAAGACCAAGCTCGACGCGGTCGTGACCGTCACCGATGCCAAGTGGCTCAATGACCGGCTCAAGGACGCTCCGGAAGCCAAGAACCAGATTGCCTTCGCCGACGTGATCCTGATTAACAAGACAGATCTCGTCTCGCCCGACGAGCTCAGCGAAATCGAAGCGCGCATCCGCGGCATCAATCCTTACGCGAAGTTGCACAGGACACAGCGAGCGCAGATCCCGCTCAACGAGATTCTAGAACGCAACGCCTTCGATCTCGACCGCATTCTTGATATCGAACCGACCTTCCTCGAAGGCAAGGACCATGATCACGATCATGACCATCATCATCATGACCATGACCATGATCACGACCATCATCATGACCATGGCCACGACCATCATGGCGGGCTCAAGCACTACCACGACGAGGAAATGCAATCGATTTCGCTCAAAACCGACAAGCCGCTCGACGCCGACAAATTTTTCCCGTGGGTCGAGGATCTCGTGCAGAAGGAAGGCCCCAATATCTTGCGCAGCAAAGGCATTCTTTCCTTCAAGGATGAGGATCGTCGTTTCGTGTTCCAAGGCGTGCATATGATTCTCGACGGCGACCATCAACGGCCCTGGAAGGAGGACGAAAAGCGTCAAAGCCGGATCGTTTTCATCGGCCGCAATCTGCCCGAACAGATGATCACTGAAGGGTTTCAGAGCTGCGTCGCTTAAGCGAGGTCGGCCGCGTGCTGTCACGATGAGAGGGTGCGCGCACGGGCCGCACGTTGCGATGATTCTGGATCGATCGACCCAAGAAACGCGATCAATCCCATTACTCTAGACCGGGATGCGGACGGTTAAACAGTAAAACACCTCCCCTCATCCCGGCCCAGTTGCGAGCGTACGATTGTTGACGTCCTGTCATTGTTGACGTCCTGTCTTGGCCGTGCCGACGATGCCTGGCGCTTGGACGACTTGCCGTTTTCTCAACGCGGATGCAGCAAGCGGCCGGAGTCGGAATACGCACCGGACGCAGTGGATCGATACCGGGAAGAGCGGCCGCAATTGACATCGAGCGAAGTCCTTCCAAACCGAGAACCTGGCACCTCGCGAACAAGTTTGATGGCGCCGGCAAGGATTGAAAATTCCGAGGAGCCAATCACTGCGAATCCTCACTTGTTTTTCGTCCGCTGGTAAAGATGCCCTGCGCGAAAGGCTGCCCGAGCGCCAGTGAAACGGGCCTGCAGGACGATGCTCAAGTAGAGGATTCAACGCTGTTGAATCAGGCTCTCCTGCGTGCGTTGCAGATCGCGACAACGGTCGACAGGGCTTGTGAGGATGCTGGTCCCGGGCGAGGGCAGCCCTGGCTTCAGCAGATCGCAAAAGCCGAAACGGGCAATGAGCCAAGTATCCGCAAGGCCGCGCTTGTTACGGAGTCGATCGCGGGTTGCGTACGATTGCACGCGATGCAGCCGCGCGCGCCATGCAGCGCAAGCGTCGAGGCTCAATCAGGACGCTGAACTACGCGAACCCTACTGATGTCTATTCGCCCTTCGAAAACACTGAAGCCGAGCTTCAGCGCCGATGACCGGCGAATAAACAATCTTCTGAGGGCTTGCGATTAGAGCAGCGCCAGAGACGAGGGCGGTTGCAGCCCACCAGCTATGGCGCTTATGGTTCCTCGGAGGGCCTGGAAAAAATGATAAGCAAAAATCCGACGACAGCCATCGCCGCGCCGTAATAGACCCATTCGGTATGCCTGACTATGATGCCATCGGCAGGATAGCCGTAAAAGCGGAAGCCCTGCCCCATAAAGCCCAATCCGGCGATCAAGGTGATAACTCCGACGATTCTGAATAGAGCGTGCATTCTAAGGCGTTATCCCGGATTATTGAATGAGACCAAAAGCGAGTATGCCATACTATGCGGCCTCGGCCTTCGCTTCAACTCCATTTACGATCGGGATTTTTTCCTCCCCAACACGGTAAGTCCGCATTGAGGAGAGGTCATCTTGGTGAGTTATTCAATCAGCGAGAAAAATTGGCATTCATGTGCGCTCTGGATGCGGAGCCTGAAGAGGTTGTCTCGGTTTGAGCGAGACCACTGATGGGTGGCTTTGAGTACTGTGGGGTCGGCGCCAGTTGTAGATATGTGTCCACATCGACAGGTTCTGAGGTCGGCCATCCGAGGTTGGTATGCCCGAGCGTAGGCCATTCCCTGAGAGCGGCCTGGATGAAGCGCTTGGTTCTGGCGTGTACTCATTTATTGTTGCTCGAGTCCATGTTTGCGACAAAGCCGCCCGCTTATCCCGACGCAGGCGGAGCTGATTGTTGGCGACGTGCAGCAAGGCCCATCCCATGGGGCTCTTCGTGACTGATAACGCTCAAATTGATTGCGTCGTCAGAACGATGTCACCAAGGGCGCGGCGCGAGAATCGTGAGCTTGACATTGGGGGAGCTTAGCGAGCACCGCATTGCCTGTGCTAGGCGCTGTGCCATGGCCCGCTTTCGTCAAAACCGCATCATCGCGCTCCAATCATCGCACCTCGGACGTCTGACTGGTCGTGTTGTCGCTTCGCGCTTTTGACCCGATGCGTTATCGCAACAGATGTCGGTGCCAGCATGTTGTTCTGGTTACCGCCTGAAAGGGTCAGAACCTCGTGCGATTGGGAAGAATTAGAACGCGATCAAAGCCGCTCGACTCCCGCGTTCATATCCGAGAGATTTAGAGTCGACGTTTCCTACGTTGCGCTCGCATGAACTTATCGGTCGGGATGAACTCGCGCCGCTACGCGTTGTATCGTGTGTTCGGCTGTCGCGACCCATCGCCGCATCAGAACACGGCTCTCGCCGCAACGACGGCCACGTGCTTTTCGAATCGCCTAACGGCTTTGCCGAATTGAAAGCTAAGTTAAGCTCACCCGTGGTCAGCGCGAACCAACCATTCGTGAGTCTGGCGGTCTTGATGGCGAGCTCGGTCAGCGAAGACTTGCAGTCACCATCAACCACGAGGGCAGAACGTGATACGCATCGCCCTATCGACAGGGTCCCATCAACCTATCTTCTGTTTTTTCTTCTGTTTTTGCTCGTTCGGTCGCATGCGCAACCATCTGGCGCCACGCTCTCACCAAAAAAATTAGCGCCCGCTTTTTCGCGGGCGCTAATTGATTTCACTAAGGCGTTCAGCCCTGTCAACTAAACAGCAGTCGAGGGCAACTAGACAGACGAGCCAGCCCTGATCTTTTTCTCCGGCTTCTGAGAAGCAGCCGTCGATGTAACTGTGGGCACGCCGTTCTCGAAGCTTACCTCAGCACCCATGCCTGCCGCCATTTCACCCTCAAGAATCGAAGGCTGCTTCGGCGCGGTGAGACGCTGGAACGACTCTGTCAAAGCGCTCGAAAGGTCAATGGCCCTGCCACGGACTGAATCCCACAACATTACCATGCCCTGGTTGGGCACAAACATTCCTTGCCTGGCAGAGCGGTTCAAGGCCAGACGCGCATCGCGCGCACGCCGACGTCCGGTATGCTCGTGATCGTGTTCGTCCGGCTGCGCATTGACAGGCAGCTGCAATACCGTAGCGGTTTGCCCCGCCACAAGCTGAGCAACCTTCAAAACCTGTCCATTCGGAAATTCCAGTGCGTCGTGCTGGACGTACGGATTATCCGTATCGACTTTACGGAAGCTCGCGACCTTGTGATCAACACGAGCTTTGCCGGAAAACTTTATCCCAAGAAAGCTCCGGGGTTGCTCATACTGAACATTCTCATCAAATGCGAGTTCCGTTCCAGGTAGCAAGCAGACCGCCAGCTCAGGCGGGCTGTCATGAATTACAAGCTTGGGACCGAGCTCGCCCACGGCGGCAAAGCCGCGCACGTTCGATTTTGCGAGCTCCATAGTGACCAGCTTATCGGCGACCTTGGCAGGCCGCGAAGAGACGTGATGCAGACTGTAGTCGCACATGAAGGGCTCCTCTGGTTGGGACTACGCATTACCGCACATCAATACAATACCAACGATGTGAACTCGTTCCGCCAATCTTCCTACCTTGGCGGCTGCGCATTAAGTCCAACTAATCCAACCATGCTAAATTGGTACGGTCCAAAACTTACCATGGTAACAACGTTCGCGTCAACTCAATTTCCCCAGCCCACTTCGTCCATTCGAAGCACAATTCTGCTTTAAAATCAGCGGGTGCGGCCCACGCGCTCGACCAAATCCCCTACTGTAGCCCACAGGCAAAAGCCGGGACATGGCTAGAATTGCTCCAGAATTTCGTTCCACTAAATTCTTCTCGGCGATCGCGCCGGGGGAACTCCATCCCCTTTGAGTCGAGATGCGGCGAGTTCCTTGGCCGAACACATTCTTGCGATCACCCAGGACCACGTGCGATCTCGTCTTCTTGCGATCTCGTCTTATAAAGGGTTGGTCGCGACTTGGCGGCACGAATTTCGAGATGCAGCAAGGCCAACGTTGCTTGCTGCTTGGATAAGGCGGGCAACTGCGCTATGTAGGTTAAACACGCTGGCCTAGGGACTCCCAGTCGGCGAGCCGCTCCAAGAGACGTGCGGCGGAAGACCTATCCGAATTCGAACCTAGCGAGCCGAACTGGGTGGACCTGGGTCAAAGCTTGGCGCGAGCTTTTCGCCACAGCGCAGGAGTTTTTGACATGATGGACGAGGCGAATGTGGCTGGAACCGAAAGCGCCTGCCTAGTCGAGGCTCGCGCGGGTGACGCGACGGATCACTCCTCAAACACTCCGCCTGACGAAATGGCACGGATGGGCGAAGAAATCATCGCCGCGCTCAAGACAGTCTACGATCCGGAAATTCCGGCTGATCTCTACGAGCTTGGTCTGATCTATAAAATCGCAATAGACGACGATCGCGTGGTCAGTATCGAGATGACACTGACCTCCCCAAATTGTCCGTCCGCAGCGGAAATACCTGGCCAGATAAAGAACGCGGTGAAAGGGGTTTCGGGCGTGCACGATGCCATGGTCAACATCGTCTGGGAACCGACGTGGGATGCTAGCCGCATGTCAGACGAGGCGCGCACCGTCCTCAACATGTGGTGATGGCCCGCGCTGGCTCGGGATTGATTCGTGAACACACAGCCGGCAACGATCCGGCGATCGATGTTCGCCAGAGGTTCATTTCTCCCTCAGCATGCAGTGTGATGGCTCGGCCTCGCTAACCTGCAGAGCAGCCCGAAACCTTTAGAAAAGGGAGCTTATCAGCCGCCCGGCAGCGGCCGGATCGACGCAAAAATCGGATCTTTAAGACCGAAAAGGGAAGCTTGCATCGCAGCCAGCCCCTGCAATCGTAACTAGTGGCCCATCGCTTGGCTGTCAGTGATTTACGGATAGACTATGGCGATAGAGATAGACCACGGCGATAGAGAGCGAGTGGCAGCCGTTAGCGTCAATTCGTAACGGCGTATCCGCTTCCGCTAGCCGCCTACCCTCGCACTAGGCTCGCTGCGCGAGGTTCTCGAGAAAATCAAAGCTGCGGCAATGATCCGCCCCAACTTTTCTCTTTGGCAAAGCGCAACGCCCGCCAGCAGCAGCCGGCGGGCGTTGTGTTTGACTCACCCTGACGGTATAACCGCGAGCGGAATGCTCGCGAGCGAGCGCCATCGAGTTCGGATCATGCAAGCCTTTTAAGTCCCAAGGCTTGCATGCAAGACGGCCTACTTCGGTAGCGCCGCCGGACTCTTGGAAAGGGTATTGAGATAGGCAACCAAGTCAGCGCGCTTGGTCTCACTCTTCAACCCAGGGAAGCCCATGGACGTGCCCTTGGCGTAGGCCTTCGGGTCATCCAGCCACTTGTTGAGTTCGGCAAAGGTCCACTTGCCGCCAGCCTTGCTCTTCAAGGCAGCTGAGTAGTTGAAGCCCTCCTCCGAAGCGATGGGCCGATTGACAACGCCGTAAAGGCCCGGACCAACCTTCTTGCCCTGGCCTTCTTCAATGGTGTGGCAACTCTGGCACTGCTTGACGAGCCCGGCACCGCGCTCGGCAGAGGCACTGGCTAGCGCCTTGTTGAACGACTCCGCGTCACCGGCGCTCGACGCGGCTGCGGCTTCCTTGGTCTCGGCCTTATGGCTGGCTTCAGCGTGCGACGACTCTGGCGCGCTGAACGATTCGTCGATGATGCGTACCGTTTGCACAAACAACAATGTTCCCAGCAGCGCGCCGAGAATCGCGTTGGACCGGTTCGAATGCACTGTATCACTACCAGAGCTCATTACTACAATACTCCCAGCGGTATGAAGGAGCCAAAGAAACCCGGGATGTCCCGGACGAACTGAAAAGATCGATGGCTGCGGCACCCCCGGCACACCAATCTCGAACAGCCCCACTCTAGCCCGTTTCGCGTGCCTAAAGGGAGCGGCGGGCACACCCATACCAAATAGATGTATATCGTGCAACGGACTCGGCCCGGCGTTGAAGGCCGCCGGATCTTGCCCTGCGAGCGCGGCTTTTGACTCGCGCTCTTGGGCCTTTACTCTTGCATTATCCTCAGCTTGCCCTCATTCGCGCAGTCGCGAAGCGCCCTCATGTTGCAGCGCAACTGCACGATCGATAGTGACACCATTGGAATTGAGCGAGGCGGCGGCGATCACAGCCAGGGTGCAAGTTTGTCCATTGCAATGAGTTGCTCGACTTCGATGCGCGGGCGGACCACCGCATACTGGTCTTCTTTGACCAACACCTCGGGGATCAGCGCGCGGGTGTTATAGGTTCCTGACTGCACTGCTCCGTAAGCACCGGCGGTCATGATCGCGAGAAGGTCGCCGGCTTGCGGCTCCGGCAGATTGCGCTCGATCGCCAGATAATCCCCGGTCTCACAAACCGGACCGACCACATCGGCAACCATCACCGTGGCATCCTTGGATGCGGCGCGCACCGGCATGATCTGATGATAGGCCTCGTATAGCGTGGGGCGAATGAGGTCGTTCATGGCCGCATCGATGATGACGAAATTCCGGGCATTGCCATGCTTCACGTAGATGACGCGCGTCACCAGTATGCCTGCATTGCCGACAATCATGCGGCCCGGCTCGAACATCAGCGTGCAGTCAAGATTGTGGGTCACGCGCTTGACCATGTCGGCATAGGCAAGCGGTTCTGGCGGCGCCGATCGGTCCTCGTAATAGGGAATGCCGAGGCCGCCGCCAAAATCGACATGCGAGATGACGTGACCATCGGCGCGCAGCGTGGAGACAAAATCCGCCAGCAAACGGAAGGCTGTTTCCATCGGACCGAGATCGGTGATCTGGCTGCCGATATGCATGTCGACGCCGGTGACCTTTATACCGGGCAGCTTCGCCGCTCTGGCATAGACTGCACGCGCCTGGGTGATCGGAATGCCGAACTTGTTCTCCAGTCTGCCCGTTGAAATCTTGGCATGAGTGCCGGAATCAACGTCAGGATTGACACGGACCGAGACGCGCGCGGTGCGACCCGTTTCAATCGCGAGCCGGGACAGCAGGTCGAGTTCTGGTTCCGATTCAACATTGATGCAAAGAACGTCCGCGGCCAACGCCGCGCGTAGTTCGGATTCGGTCTTGCCGACGCCCGAGAAGAGAATCTTGCTCGCCGGAATGTCCGCAGCGAGCGCGCGCTTAAGTTCGCCGCCGGAGACGACATCGGCTCCCGCTCCGAGCTTTGCCATGGTTCGCAGCACCGACTGATTGGAATTCGCCTTCACGGCGTAGCAGACCAAATGGTCGGTCCCTGCGAAAGCCTCGGCAAATACGCGGTAGTGCCGTTCCAGCGTAGCCGTCGAATAACAATAGAACGGCGTGCCGACGACCTCGGCGAGCATTGAAAGATCGACGCCCTCGGCGTGGAGCACGCCGTCGCGATAATCGAAGTGGTGCATAAAACTAGTTTCCCGAATCCGACGTTCGCTTCACCAATGTCGCACCTTCCCTAGGGAACTTCGGATTCAGAAGGACACCGGTTGCGCTTCTGTTGTGATCTCGGCTCATAGGAGTGCAGAGATCGTGAGGCAAACGTCTGAACCGCCACGGCCGCATCTCAACGGCTGTCGAGCAGCGGGTCGAGGATGAAGGATTTCTTGGTGCCCTTGGACGCAGCCGGATCACTGTTCATCCCGTAAGACGGATCGAACAAGTTGCCATGGGTTGTATTAACGCGCTCATGGTCCGCCGCCGCCGGGGCGGCGGCTGGCGGCTGTTCCGACGCGGTCGAGGGAGGATCGAGCTCGCCCTTTCGCCCGCAACCGGCGAGCGCCAGCGCAGCTGCTGTCAGAAAAAATAGTGCCCATCTCGCTGAGACGGATCTCGAAGTGCTGTTCACGGCGTTTTCCCCAATCAGGGGCACCATACAAAGAATGCCCTGTTCTGGCGAGACCGGAAGACAGGGAAATTCAAGCGAAAAAAGGACGGATTCTATTTTCGCTCTTTCAGCCGCTTGAGCCAGGCCTCGGCTTGCGCGTGAACATTTTTCGGCGCGGTCCCGCCGTAGCTCGTCCGGCTTTTCACCGATGCCTCCACGGATAGCACCATAAGGGCGTCGCGGGTGATGCGCGGCTCCACCTCCTGCATCGCAGACAGCGGCAGCTCATGCAGGGCGACGCCCTGCTTCGATGCAGCGGCAACGATACGCCCGGTGACGTGATGCGCATCACGGAACGGCATCTTCAGCGTCCGGACCAGCCAGTCTGCGAGATCAGTCGCGGTCGCATAGCCGTCGCCGGCCGCGGCCTTCATCCGCGTCTCGTCAGGCACGAGGTCGGCGACCATGCCGGTCATGGCGCGGATCGCCAGCGACAGCGCGCTGAACGCCTCCATCGCACCCTGCTTGTCTTCCTGCATGTCCTTTTGATAGGCCAGCGGCAATCCCTTCATCACGACCAGCAGCCCCGTGAGCGCTCCGACGACGCGACCGGTTTTGGCGCGCACCAATTCGGCAGCGTCCGGATTGCGCTTTTGCGGCATGATCGACGAACCCGTGGTGAACTTGTCGGAAAGTCGTACAAGGCCCACCAGCGGCGACGTCCAGATCACCATCTCCTCCGCGAAACGCGACAAGTGCGTCGATGCGATCGCCGCGGCCGATAGTGTCTCCAGAACGAAATCACGGTCAGAAACCGCGTCAAGCGAATTCGCCATCGGGCGATCGAACCCAAGTCCCTTCGCGGTGGCATGGCGATCGATCGGAAAGGATGTACCCGCCAGCGCGGCCGCTCCAAGCGGGCTCTCGTTCAAACGCTTGCGCGCATCGGCGAAGCGCCCGCGATCACGGGCTGCCATTTCGACATAGGCCAACAGATGATGACCGAAGGTCACCGGCTGAGCAGTTTGCAAGTGCGTAAAACCCGGCATCACCGTCCCTGCAAACTCCAGAGCGCGCGTCGCCAGAACCTGCTGAAAGGCATCGAGCGCAGCATCGGTCTCGTCGATGACGTCACGGACATAGAGGCGGAAATCGGTCGCAACCTGATCGTTACGAGAGCGCGCGGTATGCAATCGTCCCGCCGCGGCCCCGATCAGTTCCCCGAGTCGGCCCTCCACGTTCATGTGAATGTCTTCGAGCGCTCGCTTGAAGTCGAAGGAATCGTTGCGGATCTCTGACAAAATCGTGTCTAGACCCTTGCCTATTTTTTTCGCATCATCCGCCGCGATGATGCCTTGAGCGGCAAGCATCTCAGCATGGACCTTTGACGCGGCGATATCCTGGGCGTAGAGGTGGCGATCCACGTCGATTGAGACATTGATCTCCTCCATGATCGCATCGGGTCCTTCGCCGAACCGGCCGCCCCACATCTTGTTGCTCATGCCGTGCGCTCATTTTCATCATGCTTGCCGGACGATTGATCCCGTCCGGTTGGTGTAGCCGTCTGAAGCCGACGCCTGCATACCCGTATCTTATACAGGATGACAAACGATATGACCGATACCCCCACGCCACCTCACCGCGCCGAAAGCAAGCTTCCCATAGGCCCGTTGGTCGCAGTCGCTATCGTCGTAGGGGTTACGGCCACTCTTTTAGGTGTCGGGCACCTCAGGCATGCGAAGTCCGCCGCTCACGCCTTCGTACCCTGCGGTACGGCGGTGGAACTGTCCAAAAAGCTCGCCCCGCAGGCCATAGGCGAAGTGGCTTCGCTGACCATGGCATCGAAACCACGTCAGATGCCGGACCTGGCCTTTATGGACGGCGACGGCCAACCCAGGAAGCTTTCGGACTGGCAAGGGAAGACCGTTCTCGTGAACCTATGGGCGACCTGGTGTGTGCCCTGCAGGACGGAAATGCCGGCCCTGGACCGACTTCAGGGCAAGCTTGGCAGCGATAAATTCGCCGTGGTCGCCATCAATATCGACACCCGCGACTCCGACAAACCGAAGGCTTTTTTGAAAGAAGCCAACCTGACTCATCTGGGCAATTTTCATGACGACAAAGCGTCCGTTTTTCAGGCGCTCAAGAGCGTTGGCATGGCGGTCGGAATGCCTACCTCGGTGCTGATCGACGGCCACGGTTGCGAAATCGGCAACATGGCCGGACCGGCTGAATGGGACAGCCCCGACGCGATCAAACTGATTGAGGCATCGTTGGCGCCATGACCCCGGTTCACTACTGACCGGTCAAGCATCACAACGAACGGACGGGTCCGAATGCCCCCGCACCTGCGGTTCCCCTGAGCGTACCCGAAAGGAATTCCATGCAGTATGTCGATGGATTCATCGTTCCGGTGCCGAAGAAGCGTCTCAATGCCTACCGTACCATGGCACGCAAGGCCGCCAAGGTCTGGCGCGAGCACGGCGCGCTGGACTATCGCGAATGCGTGGCGGAGGACGTCAAGGTCGGCAAGTGGACGTCGTTTCCGCGCAGCGTGAAGCTGAAGCCGGGCGAAACTGTGGTGTTTGCCTGGATTACCTACAAGTCGCGCAAGCATCGCGACAGGGTCAACACCAAGGTGATGAAGGACCCGCGCCTCGCCGACATGATGGATCCGAAGGCGATGCCGTTCGATGCCAAACGTATGATCTATGGCGGCTTCGAGGTGTTCGTCAGCGCGTGATCGACACAGATACAAAGGAAGATCCAATGACGGGACATGGTCACTTTCACTGGACTGAATTCGTCACCCGCGACCCGGAAAGATTCAAGACATTCTACGCCCGAACGGTCGGATGGACCTATGAGGCACAGACCCAACCGGATGGCGAATGCTACTGGGTGGCGCTAGCGAATGGCGAGCCGGTCGGCGGCATCTTCCCTACCAACCGTCCCGGCCTGGAGGGCGTTCCCGATGGCTGGATGCCGTATCTCGCCGTCGATGACATCGATGCGCGCGTCGCGAAGGCAGTGGCCGCCGGCGCGCAATTGATGAAGCCGATTTTCGATATTCCAAATGTTGGCCGGCTGGCGATCCTGATGCAGCCGGGGGGCGTCGGTGTCGGCTGGATCACACCGACACAGGACCAAAGCCCGAAATCGACCTAAACTGAAACGTCGAGATGACCGCCGATGCCCGGCGCGTTGTTCGTTGCCGGGCTGGTCTGCGATGGGACGAGCAACTGAAGCACCTGCGCCTGGGCGTCGAGGCTCATCTTCATGACCCGGTTCGCGACCTGCGATTGCGTATTGGCCGCCATCATGCCGGCCGCTGCCGCAACTAAACCTACATACATGTGGACAGCTCCACGTCCGTTCTAGAGGCGTTTTCGAGCGAAGTGGATACCGGTTCGCATAAAGAAAACGCATCAAATCAAAACATAGAATCTTTCACCGTTTCCGTGAAAGGGTGAAAGACTCTAGCGAACTGTGGTTAACAAATCCTGGCGGAACGATTAGCGCGTGGGAACCGGCTTTTCACCGCGATAGTCGTAGAAGCCGCGCTGGCTCTTGCGCCCGAGCCATCCGGCCTCGACGTATTTCA
Source organism: Nitrobacter vulgaris (assembly GCF_031453995.1). NCBI lineage: Bacteria > Pseudomonadati > Pseudomonadota > Alphaproteobacteria > Hyphomicrobiales > Nitrobacteraceae > Nitrobacter > Nitrobacter vulgaris. The sequence goes on from NZ_JAVDPZ010000020.1 coordinate 16,291, forward strand.
CCAGCAACGGACAGGGCCGATACTTGGAGTCGGCGAGTCCTTCGTGCAGCACCTGCATGATAGACAGGCAGGTGTCGAGCCCAATGAAGTCGGCGAGTTCAAGCGGACCCATCGGGTGATGCGCGCCGAGCCGCATGGCGGCATCGATCGCCTCGACGTTACCCACGCCTTCATACAGGGTGTAGATGGCCTCGTTGATCATCGGCAGCAGAATGCGGTTAACAATGAAAGCCGGAAAGTCCTCTGACACGGCAATCTGCTTGCCGAGCTTAATGACGAATTCCTTGGCCGTATCGAATGTCGCATCGCCGGTCGCGATGCCCCGGATGAGTTCGACCAACTCCATCAGCGGCACCGGATTCATGAAATGAATGCCGATGAACTTTTCCGGCCGATCGGTCGACGCGGCCAGCCGCGTAATCGAGATCGATGACGTGTTGGAAGCGACGATGGCCTCGGGCTTGAGCACCGTGCACAGATTAAGAAAAATCTTCCGCTTCACTTCCTCCTTCTCGACGGCAGTTTCGATCACCAGATCGCAATCCGCCAACCCGTCGAAAGTTTGGGTTTGCGAAATCCGCGAAAGCGCTTTTTCGCGATCGTCGTCGGTAATGATCTTCTTCAAGACCTGGCGGGACAGGTTCGCGTTGATCGTCGCCATGGCCGAGTTGAGCTGATCGGCGGAAACATCGTTGAGCACGACGTCGAACCCCGAAAGAGCGGTCACATGCGCAATGCCGTTGCCCATCTGGCCCGAACCGATCACGCCGACTTTTCTAATCATTGCCGCATCTCGTCATCTCACCGGTCCTGACCGCGCAGACCGCGGCGCACTGCATTCTTGCACAAACCCCGGCTGAAGTCCGTTGCTCCGGGAGCACTCCTCGGATCATCGTTAGCGGTCTAGCTTTCCCAGTTCTTCCGTAAGTTCAGGAACCGCCTGATACAAGTCAGCCACCAGGCCGTAATCCGCAACCTGGAAAATAGGCGCATCCGCGTCCTGGTTGATCGCCACGATGACCTTGGAATCCTTCATTCCGGCCAGATGCTGAATTGCACCGGAAATGCCGACGGCGATATAAAGGTCCGGCGCCACCACCTTGCCCGTCTGCCCGACCTGCCAGTCATTTGGCGCGAAGCCCGCGTCCACGGCGGCTCGCGACGCACCAACGCCGGCGCCGAGCTTGTCCGCCAGCGGCTCGATATATTTGGTGAAGTTGGCGCTGCTTCGCATGCCGCGGCCTCCGGAGACGATGATCCTCGCCGAGGCCAATTCCGGGCGATTATTCCTGGCAACCCGCTCGCTGACGAAACTCGACAGCCCCGGATCAGCCACCGCGACGATGGTCTCCACTGGGGCGCTACCGCCCTCACCGGCCGCGGCAAAGGTCGATGTGCGCACCGTGATGACCTTCTTGGCATCCCTGGACCTGACCGTCTGAATCGCATTGCCAGCGTAGATTGGCCGCTCAAAGGTATCGGGCGCGACCACCTTGATGATTTCCGAGATCTGCATCACGTCGAGCAACGCCGCAACGCGCGGCATCACGTTCTTGAAGCGAGAGGTTGCCGGCGCAATCAATGCATCATAACCAGACGCCAAGGAGCGGATCAGCGCGGCGAGTGGCTCGGCGAGATCGTGGCCATAGGCCGGGTTATCCGCAAGCAGCACTTTCGCGACGCCCTTCAGTCTCGCCGCGCTCTCAGCGGCGCCCTGGGCGTTCTCACCCGCGACAAGCACCTCGACCGGCGAGCCGAGCTGAATGGCAGCGGTCAGTGCCTTGCTCGTAACATCCTTCAGCGACGCGTGGTCATGTTCGGCGATCAGCAACGTGGTCATCAGATTACCCCGGCTTCGTTCCTGAGCTTGGACACCAGCTCGGCGACATCCTTGACCTTGACGCCCGCCTTGCGGCCCGGAGGTTCGGTGGTCTTGAGGATTTCAAGGCGCGGCGCGAGATCAACGCCGTATTGGTTGGCAGCCCTCACGACGATCGGCTTCTTTTTCGCCTTCATAATGTTCGGAAGACTGGCATAGCGCGGCTCGTTGAGCCGCAGATCCGTCGTCACGATCGCGGGCCTTTTCAGCCTGACCGTCTGCAGCCCGCCATCCACTTCACGTGTCACATTGAAATAGGTCCCATCGACCTCGAGCTTTGACGCAAAGGTTGCCTGCGCCCATCCAAGTAGCCCCGCCAGCATCTGACCGGTCTGATTTGAATCGTCGTCAATGGCCTGCTTGCCGAGAATGATCAGCCCGGGGCCCTCCTCTTCGACAACTGCCCTGAGAATCTTGGCAACCGCCAGCGGTTCGACAGGTTCATCGGACGTGACAAGGATGCCTCGGTCGGCGCCCATGGCGAGGCCGGTGCGGATCGTGTCCGCGGCCTGAGACGGGCCAATCGACACCAATACGACTTCGGTGGCCTTGCCGGCCTCCTGAAGGCGCAAGGCTTCCTCGACCGCTATTTCGTCGAAGGGATTTATCGACATCTTGACGTTCGCAAGCTCGACGCCAGATCCGTCGCCCTTGAGGCGGATCTTCACATTGAAATCGACGACCCGCTTGACCGGCACCAGAATCTTCATCGACCTCTTTCGAACCGAGCGTTGGTTGGATCAACCGTGAGTGTGAGCTTCGGCGCGGAACCTAAAGGTCCCGTTTCCGGTGGTCAACGCGGGAAGGCCAAAAAACGCGTCCTCGATGATTCCGGCGCAGGCAGGCTATCGGGTCGCAATCATCTATTTTGACCGGGCACCCAGAGCACGTCGCCCGCGCCCGCGGCGTTCATAAAACGGCTGGCCACAAATAGAAAATCCGACAAGCGGTTCATGTATCTCACGGCGGCATCGCTGACCGGCTCACCGGGCTGCGCGGCGAGTTCCACCATCATGCGTTCCGCGCGGCGACAAACGGTTCGAGCCGAATGGAGATACGCGGCGGCGGGCGTCCCCCCTGGCAGCACGAACGACGTCAGATCGGGCAGCCCTGCATTGAGGCTGTCGATATCGTTTTCCAGACGCACGACCTGGCTGGACACCACGCGAAGCCGCTCGGCTTTGCCCTCGCGCTGAGGCACCGCAAGGTCAGCGCCGAGATCGAACAGATCATTCTGAATGCGGCCCAACATCCCATCAAGATCGGGCGCGCCGGAAAGATGCAACCGGACCACGCCGATCGCGGCGTTGGTCTCGTCAACAGTCCCGTAGGCGCCGACACGGAGATCGTATTTCGGGCGTCGCTCACCGGTGCCGAGCGCGGTCGTGCCGTCGTCACCTGTGCGTGTGTAGATTCGGTTGAGAACGACCATCGGTGCTCCGGTGCCAGGCTATCAATCCGTCACTGCCCAAGCATCCAGATCGTGACCATGGTGACGATGATCGCAACGAACTGCAGGACAACCCGCATTCGCATAAGCTTCTGCGAGAGGTTGGGACTACCGCCCCGCATCATGTTGACCAGACCCATCACCAATACAGTAGCGACCGAGGCCACCGCGACGGGAACCAATACCATGCTGAAAAACACTGTCATGGTTCATACATATCATCGCAACCGCAGCTGCGCCATTGTCGGCAACGAGATTCAATTCCACGCAACAATCTGGTCTTTTATGTATTGATATCAGATAGTAAACGGCGCCGAGGCGGCGCCCCTCGACGTTGTCAGGGTGAAACGTGAGACAAATCCGATACCTCTGTCTGGTCGGAACGGACGCCTTCTACACGTTTCTTGCCGACGACGGCTGGGCAATCGCAAGCCATATCGCGCTATCGGCGCTGATGGCGCTATTCCCGTTCCTGATTGTCCTGACGTCCCTGGCAGGCTTCTTCGGATCCAAGGAGCTCGCCGACCAAGCGGCAGACCTGATGCTACAGATTTGGCCGGATCAGGTCGCCAATACGTTGTCGCGCGAAATCCATGACGTGCTGACGACATCGCGCGGCGATGCGCTGACAGTCGGTCTCGTGCTCGCGGTCTACTTCGCATCGAACGGCGTCGAAAGCCTGCGGGTCGCCTTAAACCGCGCCTATGCGGTGATCGAGATGCGCCGCTGGTACTGGCTACGACTGGAATCGATCGGATATACGCTGGTTGCCGCGGTGACAACGTTGGCGATGGCGTTCCTGATCGTGCTCGGTCCGTTGATCATCGCCGCCGCGAAACGCCATATCCCGCTGATCGTCGAATCAAATGAGAGCCTGCTCAACCTCGCCCGCTATGGCATTACCATCCTTGCGATGTTTGCCGCGCTGCTGATCCTGCACGCGTGGCTGCCGGCGGGTCGGCGATCCTTTCTGCAGATCATCCCCGGCATCATCTTCACCATGCTGGCCTCACTGATGTCGGGCGTCGGCTTCGGCCTTTATCTTGCACGCTTCGCCAACAATTACGTCACAATGTATGCGGGCCTCGCATCGGTCGTCATCGCGCTGGTATTTCTCTATTTCATCGCCGCGATCTTCGTTTTCGGCGGCGAACTGAACGCGGCGATCATCAAGTCGAGGTTGCCGCGCGGTGTTTCGCTTCAAGCAGCGCAGTCGCTAAAGCCCGAGGAGAAACAGGCTTGACCAGAAACGCGTCGCCGCCGGCTGCGCGCGATGCGGCCTCATCGTCACTCCTGCCGGACACGCCGATGATGGCAACGCGCCCCACGGGCGCATCAAGCGCCCGGATACGTCCGATCGCCTCAATCCCAGTGATCCCAGGCAGCACCATATCCATCAGCACCGCATCGAATCCTCCTTGCGCGATACGCTGAACGGCATCCTCGCCTCGTCCGACGAACTCGGCTTGATGGCCAAGTTCGGTGAGAATTGTGTTGAGCACGACGCGCCCGAACGGATTATCCTCGACGCTGAGAACGCGGAGTCCGCTCGAAACATCCGAAGACCTATCGAGGTCGTCGCCAGACTGGATCGCTACCGGTCCCTTGGCTGGCGTCAGCAGAACGGTGAAGGTGAACGTGGTGCCGCCGCCGCGCCGCTGCGTCGCCGTGACATCTCCGCCCATCGCGCGCGCCAGTTGCTTCACCGAGGAGAGCCCGAGGCCGGCGCCGCCGAAGCGCGATGCGATAGAGACATTGGCCTGCGAGTATGGCCGGAACAGCCGCCGGATTTCGGCGAGAGACAAGCCGATCCCGCTATCGGAGACCACGAAGGTCACGCCGATTTGTTCTCCTGACCGCCGCGGCGCCGTAACCTTGAGGACGACGTCACCCTGCTCGGTAAACTTGACCGCATTGTCGATGAGATTCTCCAGCGCCGCGCGCAGGCGGACGGCATCGCCGGTCACGAACACCGGCAACCTGTCTGAAATTTCGACAGCAGAGCGCAGGCCCTTGGCCGTTGCGCGGCCGGCCAGCGAATCGCCCGCGTTGCGCGCCAGCGCTCGCAGATCGAAGAAATCCTGCCGTCCGCCCGGCGCTGAACGACGGCTTCGCGCCGCATCGACGAACAACGTCGCCAAACTGGCGAGATGGTCAGCGCCGGCCTTGATGGTCTCAACCCAGCGCCGCTCGCGCTCGCCGAGATCGGAGGTGGCGAGCAGATCACTGATGGCGAGAATCCCGGTGAGCGGTGTCCGCACTTCATGCGCAAACGCGGCAAGCGCAGCCTCGACGACGCCAGACGTGGATTGAGAAGGCGGCCGCCTGGTCTTTGCAAGCTTCGAGGACTTCTTCAAAGCCCGCTTTCTCGCCGGTCGCCTTTTAGGCTTCGGCGACCTGCGCAACCCGCGCGATGTCGGCGCCATGATTTTGCTTTCCCCACCCCGCGCCAGTATGCCACGGCTCGAACGCGCGAGTCACGTCGGGGATGATTTGTCGTGCAAAGATGCTTTACGGCCAACCAACGCAGCCGCGTTGCGGCAGTTTCAAGGCAGGCCGACAAAGCTGCGGACCTCCCGGGGCGTCATTCCGCGGGTGCGTAGCTCCCCCAACCCGATCGCCTCTGACGACTTGGACAACTTCTTCCCGTCGCTATCGCGGATTAGATCGTGGTGGTTGTAAACCGGCTGAGGCAAGTCCAGGATTTTTTGCAGCAGCCGGTGCACGGCGGTCGACCCGAACAGATCCTGCCCGCGCATCACGTCGGTAATCCCCTGGAGCGCATCGTCGATCACAACCGACAAATGATAGCTGGTCGGAATGTCTTTGCGGGCGAGAATGACATCACCCCAGACTTCTGGTCGCGCGAGAACCTCGCCGGTCTCCCCGTCCGGGCCGGAGCCCCTCTCGATCCACGTGAGACGGCCTGCGAGCCGGCACGCCGCTTCCATATCCAGGCGCAACGCGAAGGGCGCGCCGGACCGCAGCCGCCGTTCGCGCTCAGTAGCCGCGAGCGATTTCGCTGTACCCGGATAAAGTGGTACGCCATCGGGATCGCGCGGCCAGGCGCCATCTACTTCGCGAGCTTTGACGAGCGATGCAATCTCGGCGCGGCTCTCGAAACTCGGGTAAAGCACTCCAAGCATAGCGAGGCGGTCGAGCGCTGCGCGATAATCGGCAAGGTGCTCTGACTGCCGCCGCACCGGCATCTCCCATGAAACGCCAAGCCAGGCGAGGTCTTGGTAGATCGCCGTTTCAAACTCGGAACGACACCGGGTTGCATCAATGTCCTCTATCCGCAGCAGAAAGCGACCTTTCCTCCGCTGGGCGGAGTCAAAATTCATGAGCGCCGAAAAGGCGTGTCCGAGATGCAGAAAACCGTTCGACGACGGTGCAAAACGGAGAACGGGTGGCGGCATTGATCTTTGCTTGCATAACCGACCGTGACGCTGAAGTACTAACGAATGACGGTCCGCCTGGAAACCCAATCCGATCTTGACGACGCGGTCAGCGCGTTGGTGAAGCAGGATTCGCGGCTGAAACCGATCCTCGCGCGCACCGGCCTTCCTGCCCTGCGCCGGCGCGAGCCTGGCTTCGAAGGTCTCGCCGCAATCGTCTGCGGCCAGCAATTGTCCACCGCAAGCGCCGGCGCGATCTGGGGACGACTCAGCGCCGCCTTCGAGCCGTTCCACCACGACGCGATTCGCACGGCGCGCGCCGACCGACTTGGCCGGCTGGGATTGTCAGCGGCAAAGATCGCCACGCTGAAGCTGCTCGCACGCGAGATCACGGCGAGCCGGCTCAACCTGGACGTGCTCGCCGAAGAGGATGCCGACGCCGCCCATGCGACGCTGGTCCGGCATCGCGGCATCGGACCGTGGACCGCTGACGTTTACCTGCTGTTCTGCCTTGGCCATGGCGATGCCTGGCCCGCCGGCGACGTCGCGCTCCAGGAGGCGATCAAGGTCGGCCTCGGGCTGACGATGCGGCCCACGCCGAAACAGATGGCGCCGCTCGCGGAGCCATGGCGACCCTTGCGCGGCGCTGCAGCGCATTTGTGGTGGGCATACTATAAGGTTATCAAGCGCAGAGAAGGTATCGTTCCCGAACCGGAGTAGACGGGATTGGCGTCGGCAGCGCGGACGGCCTGCGCTCATGCGCAAGATGGGAACTTTTCGACCGAACGCAGATTATACCGACGGGCTGTGGAGTTAAGCGTCGGGAAATGCCAAAAAAACATAATAACAACAAAGGCCTGTTCGACAGCGAGCATCGAATTCTTGTTCAAGGGGTTATCGACTACGCGATCTTCATGCTGGATCCCAAGGGGACCATCATTAACTGGAACGCGGGTGCGGAACGTATCAAGGGATATCATCCCGACGAAATCATCGGCCAGAACTTCGCGCGTTTTTATACGGACTCAGACCGCGCCGCCGGGCGACCCGCCCGGGCTTTAAACATTGCCAGTTCCACGGGGCGATACGACGAAGAAGGTTGGCGAGTCCGTAAGGACGGTTCCTTTTTCTGGGCCAGCGTCGTTATTGACGCCATTCGCGACGACTTCGGAAATCTCATCGGTTTTGCAAAGGTCACGCGGGATATCACGGAACGCCGTGAGGCCCAGCAGAAACTCGAGCGCGTGCAGCGGCAACTCGCAGAATCGCAGAAGATGGATGCGCTCGGCCAGCTCACGGGCGGTGTCGCTCACGACTTCAACAATCTGCTGATGATCGTCAGCGGCAACATCCAAACATTGAAAAAGATTGTCGAGAGCGAACCGAAAGCGCTGCGGGCGGTTCACGCCATCGAGACAGCAACCAAACGCGGGGCCTCGCTCACCAGGCAACTCCTGACGTTCTCCCGACGGCAAAGCCTCAACCCCTTGCCGACCGATGTCTCTGAACACATTCAATCAATCGCCGACGTTCTCCGGAGCGGCCTTGGTAAGACGATCACCCTGCATATCGACACGCTCGACGACGCGTGGCCGGTCACGATCGACGCAACCGAATTCGAGACGGCGCTGCTCAACCTGGTCATCAACGCGCGCGACGCTATGACCGATGGTGGGCAGGTCATCGTGAAGGCGCGAAACATAACCAAAACGGACGAGCCCGAAGGACGCTATGTCGCCATCTCAGTTGAGGATACCGGAGACGGTATTCCGACAGATATCCTTGCAAAGGTGTTCGACCCGTTCTTTACAACGAAACCCGCCGGAAAAGGAACGGGTCTCGGATTGTCACAGGTGCATGGTTTCGCTCATCAAGCCGGAGGGCATGTCGGCATCGAGAGCGAACTCGGTTATGGTACCACAGTTACGCTCTATCTTCCGCCCACCGACACGCTTTGCGCAGAGGAAAGCGGGTCGAGCCGTCGCGGCACGAGAGCGAGAGGCGGCACCGTCCTGCTCGTCGAAGACAATCCAGATGTCGCGGAGGCGAGCGCGGGACTGCTTGAACAGCTTGGCTATCGCGTGCGAGTCTCCAACAATGCAGAGGCTGCGTTGTTAGAGATCGAGCGTGATGGCATCGATTTGGTCTTCACCGATATCGTGATGCCGGGAAAAATAGATGGTCTCGGTCTGGCCAAGATGCTCCGCGCGACGTATCCGCACTTGCCGGTGTTGCTGGCCACCGGCTACAGCGAAGCTCTTGCTGGACGCAAGCTGGACTTTCACGTTCTTCGAAAACCCTACGAAATTCATGAGCTGAGCCAGGCTCTCGCCAAGCTGTCCTCCTAGCGATTCCGCAACAAGGGTTGACGGTTTTTGCTTCTTGCCGCGCCGGGGGTGGGGGAGGTCCAGACCGGCTGGCAAGCGTGGCCCAGCAGAAAAGCAGGACTTGCGCTCTTCACAATCCCGTCACGCTGACTGTACTATGCCATCATAAGCCGCCTCAAGCCGATGCGGCCGAACATGGAACTGGAGCGTGCTCCGCAAAAGTGCCGGTTTGCGATCAGAGTGCGCTCAGTCATAGATATTGGATGCATTTTCCGCGGCAAACCGGCGTTTCACTTTGTCGGGAAAAGTGCTCTGGAGGCGCTAATTGAACGCGCATGTCTCGCAGGGCGGCTGGCCGGTGCTGGTCCTGAACGCAGACTTCCGGCCGCTGAGTTACTATCCGCTGTCTCTTTGGTCGTGGCAGGATGCGATCAAGGCGGTGTTCCTCGATCGCGTCAACATTGTTGAACACTACGACCGCGCGGTGCGCAGCCCCTCGTTCGAAATGCAGCTTCCGAGCGTGGTGTCGCTGAAGTCTTTCGTGAAGCCGTCGACCCACCCCGCCTTCACCCGCTTTAATGTATTTCTGCGCGACAGGTTCATGTGTCAGTATTGCACAGCTGTCGAGGATCTCACCTTCGACCACATCATTCCGCGCAGCAAGGGCGGTCAAACCACCTGGGACAACGTTGTCGCTGCCTGCTCACCGTGCAATCTGCGGAAGGGCAACCTGACGCCACAACAGGCCGGGATGTTCCCGCGTCAGGCACCGTTCGCGCCGACCGTGCATCAGTTGCACCGAAACGGCAGGTTGTTTCCACCGAACTATCTGCACGACAGCTGGTTGGACTATCTCTATTGGGATACCGAACTCGATCCTTAGCCGCAACGTCGCCATGCCGCTTTCACGGAGAACGCTTAGCTCACAAGCTGATTGCTCGCATAAGGCATTGCTACATCTTCTGATGCCTACGAACGGCTGTCCGCATATGCACCGCACGGAGAATCCGCATGGCTTCATTGACCGAATGGAAGGTGCCAAGCTCCGCCCAGCCGCGTCCGGAGGACTACCGCTTCGATCTGGACCGCGCGCTGTCCACCGTCGTCGGACTGCATTCTATTGTTCCGCCCGATGCCCTCACCGCGGACACCCTCGGCACCGAGCGCGCCGGGAATGGCGTCGTGATCGCCGATGGCCTCGTTCTGACGATTGGCTATGTCGTCACCGAGGCGGAATCTGTATGGCTGCATCTTGCGGACGGCCGCGTGGTGCAGGCGGACACGGTTGGCGTCGATCGGGAAAGCGGCTTCGGCCTGGTACAAGCCCTGGGTGATCTCGATCTTGAACCGCTGCCGCTAGGCTCATCGGCCGCCGCCAAAGTCAATGACCCGGTCGTGGTCGCCGGAGTCGGCGGACGGTCCCGTTCGCTCGCGGGCCAGGTCATCTCAAAGGAGGAATTCGCCGGCTACTGGGAATACCTTATCGACGAAGCCATCTTCACTCGCCCGGCGCATCCCAATTGGGGCGGCACCGGCCTGATCTCGGCAGCTGGCGAATTGATCGGGATCGGCTCGTTGCAGCTCGAGCGGGAGGACGCTCGCCGGAACGAGCATCTCAATATGAACGTGCCAATAGATCTGCTGAAGCCCGTTCTCGACGACCTGCGGAAGTTTGGGCAGGTCAACAAGCCGGCCCGACCCTGGCTCGGCATATTCACCGCCGAGATCGAAGACAGGGTGGTCGCCGTCGGCATCGTGCCAAAAGGACCGGCAGACCGCGCCGAACTGCGCGCTGGCGACGCGATCCTCGCGGTGAAGGGAGAAAAGGTGTCGGACGCGGCCCAGCTCTACCGCAAATTGTGGGCGCTGGGTCCCGCCGGCGTCGATGTGCCGCTGACGCTCCATCGCGAGGGAGACACCTTCGACGTGGTGATAAAATCCACCGACCGTGCCCGAATGCTGAAGAAGCCAAGACTTCACTAAGCAAGGCTTCTCCACTCACGGCGTCGTGCGCCTCATGACGCTGTCTTGCCGGAAGCCGCGCCAGTCCGCCATCTGACTTTTATTGCGTTGATGCGTTTGGAGAGATGCCAAGCAGACCTGAAAGGCGCGCGCGGGGAGCCGCGAGATCGGCCAGCGTATATCCTTCCAGAACCTCCATGAAAGCCCGTTGCGCCCGCTCCAACGCGCGCTTGAGCACGCAGCTCGGATTGATCATGCAGGGCGCGTTAAGCGGCTTCAAGCACGACACGATCGCCATATCCGGCTCAGTCGTACGAATGACCTCTGCCAGCCCAATCGTCTCGGCGGGCTTGGCGAGGCGCAGTCCGCCGCCGCGGCCGCGCACGGTTTCGATATATCCCGCTACCCCCAATTGATGAACCACCTTCATCAGGTGAGCCTCGGAAATCTTATAGCTCCCAGCAATCTCTGCGATTGTCGACAGCCCATCGGACCTGAGCGCGAGATACATCAGTACCCGCAATGCGTAGTCCGAATAGGTGGTGAGGCGCATGCAGATTTTCCCGTGACGACGGTCACGCAAAAGCTATATTTTAGATATTGCTTTTGCGCAACTGCACATGTATGGACATGCTAACTTTTGTAAAGGAGCGTTTCATGCGCGAGAACGCCACGATCAGTGACACCGTCGCAAAGCCTTTCCTGCTGCCGGGGACGGTTGTCTGCAACGCTCTCGGAATCCGCAATAACTCCGGGGATTATTCCCACCTGGTCCGCATGTTGGTTAATTCACTGATTTGGACAGTGGCCGGAGTCATCGTCATGGCTTTTCTCGCATGACACTCGTGTCCGACAAAATGGATCACGTGACCGAGGACGGCATTCGCCAGCTCGTCGACGCTTTTTATATGAAGGTGCGCGTCGATTCCGAGTTGGGGCCGATTTTCGAGAACAAGATCAAGGATAACTGGCCCCACCATCTTGAGAAGATGTACGCGTTCTGGTCGTCGGTAATGCTGACCACCGGCCGCTACAAGGGCAACCCTATGATGAAGCACATGGTGATACCGGGCATGAGGCCGGAGCTGTTCACCCAATGGCTCGCACTGTTCGACGAGACCTGCGGTGAACTGTGCGACGAGCCGATCCGTGCAGCCTTCATGGAAAAGGCCGAACGCATCGCTGAAAGCCTGAAAATTGCGGTGTTCTACCGGCCTGACCGGCCGTGGCCGCCGCAGGCTTCCACGAATGTGACGTGACCCGACGAACTGACGCTACACTCGAGTTTGATTCAACTGCGTTGAATCAAACTCTGTTCATTCTTTCGATTGAGCACGATCTTATCCGAAAATCGGTTTTCACTTTGCGCTGGTGCGGTCCTTCGGGTCGGGATCATGCTCTAATCGTGGCTTTCATTTTGTCTTCGTAGCCGCTGCTTTGCGCGCATCCGCGATGGCTTGACCGAACTGCGTCGTGGTCAATACGCCAGGCACACGGAATTTCCCGATAATAAACGCAGGCGTTCCGTTGAATCCGAAGGCGATCGCCTGATCACTGTTACGCTTCAGAATGGAGTCGATCGCGCCGGCGTTGGCGACCATGTCCTTGACCGCGCGATCGACATCGATCTTCGCATCCGCCAGCAGTTCGCGAATGTGCGGCTCGGTCAAACGTGAACTGGTACTGATCAGAGCTTCGTGCGCGACAACGAATTTACCCTGATACTTGGACGCCAGCGCCAGACGCGATGCATAGACCGAACCGGGGCCAAGGATCGGCCAATCCTTGAGAATCAGCCGAACCTTGCCGTCGTCATGCACCACCTGAGCGAGCTCCGGCGCAAGCTTGCGGCAATAGGAGCAGTTGTAATCGAAATACTCGACGATCGTGATATCGCCATGCACGTTGCCCGCCGCCGGAATCTCCTGATCGCGCAACACTTGTGCTTCAGTCAGAACTTCGTCAGAGGTCTCGGCAAGCGTCGGCGCGCGCGTCAGACCTGCCGTGACCACTCCCAGGCCGAAGGCCCGCAGCAGCCCGCGTCTTGTCGGGTTGCCGGACGTGTCCTGCGATTTTGGCATGATCGATCAGACGCCCTTGAGCCGCTTGCTACATTCGCTGTAGTAGCCGCCGCCCTTCATGATCCATTTCAACCCGCCATTGGAGTTGGTGGTCTTGTTGGCCTTGTATTGATCAAGGCAAGTGTGCCTGCGCCCCTTGCCAGCTGATTCGCTGGCATGTTTCGGCGACACCGCCGATGGGAAAACCGCGTTGCCGGCTGACGTGGCCGAAGGAGCTGCGGTCTTGGGCGCTGGCGTCTCGGCTGCCTCCGGGGCAGTTGCCGCCGCTCCGCACTGAGCCTTACGGAAGTCGTTCCACTTCTGACCGTTGAGCGTGCCCGCTGATTTCGCGGCCTGATACTTTGCGCTGCACTCCTGCGCGGTCAGTGCTTTGGCGGGCAGTACCGAAAGTCCAAACAGACCGGACACCGTCGCGGCGCCCAGCAGTTTCAAATAACCTGTCATGTGTTTGTCCTTCCCGGACATCGAGGATGGGCCGACATCCTAGCGTCGCCGACGGCCGTTTCAACGCCGCGCCCGGACCGACTCCAAAAAAATGCTTCATGTGGGGGATCGGCTCAAGGCCGTTCAGCCACCGTTCAGGCCGGCTCCGCGACGTTGAAGCCGTTATCAACCTGAGGAATTTTTCATGACCACGTCTTCCCGCTTCATTGCGATCCTCGCTGCGTCTCTGCTGCTCGGCGGCACGGCATTCGCCCAGACTGCCGCGCCTACCGCACCCGCAACGCCCGCACCGACTTCAAAGATGGCGCCCGCCACCAAGAAGGTCCAAAAGCCGCGCACCGCAGCTTCGCTCGAATGCTCGAAAGAGGCCACCGCCAAAGGCCTGCACGGCAAGGAACGCAAGAAATTCCTCTCTGGGTGCAAGGCCAAAGCGACCAACCCGAACTGATCCGCTCGCCCGTTAGTGTCGACAGGTCAACCAACCTGCGACACTAACGGGCTTGCCATCCGCCAGCCTGATCAAAATGTTCGACCGCAAGCGAGTCCGGGGTCGGTTCGCGTAAAGAATGCGGCTCAAAACAAGCTGTTGGAGCTCTACCTTGATTGCCATCAAGGTTGGATGTCGCTGGATCACGATGAGCGGGATGCGAGCGGAAAGCCGCGACACACTTTTCATCCCGTACTGCGCAGAGTTTACCTGACCTTGCCTGCCAAAGCTGCGATGCCCCACCCCGAGATTGCCGCCATCAGCAGCGAGATCAGCGCATTGTAGCCAGCCAGCGACAGGCCGAGGAAGCGCCACTGCACCTGGTCGCAACGCACCACCTTCACTCTATCGAGATTCTCAAGCAGACTTCCCTTGCCCAGATCGAGCACCGTTCCGCTGCACTCGGTCGGCCCCAGCCAGAAGCCCCATTCCACCCCGGCGTGATAGGCGCCGAGCCCGGCGTTGACCAGCACAACCAGCGTAAGAACGGCGAGAGGCGGTATGATGAGGCAACGTGGTGCGCCTTTCGCGAGGGCAAATGCCACGAGCAGGCCGAAGGGGACCGCAAAATAGTAGGCATAGCGCTGCTCGAGACAGAGCGGGCACGGCAGGATCTCCAGCACGATCTGAAAGAACCACGCGCCTGCGATTGTCGCCGCGGCGATGAAGGCCACGGCCAGCGTCGTCGCGAAGGCGGTTTTTCTACCGACTCCGGAGGCGGATTTCACGACAGCATCGAGGGTCACGGCTTCCTCCGGCGAAGTGCTTGGATTGCACCATGCGTCCTAGCTTGCGAGCCTTGCCGCTGTCGAGCCGGCAGCCATCACACTGCAGTGTTTCGAGACCAAATGATCCTGTTGACGGGGGACGCTTGGCGCACCGGGTTGACCGGCAGGGATCGGCCGCTATAGTCCGCCCCGCTTCGCAAGACCACCGCCGCACTCGGCGTATGACTCGCGAATGCCCCTGTGGCGGAACTGGTAGACGCGCTCGACTCAAAATCGAGTTCCGCAAGGAGTGCTGGTTCGATTCCGGCCAGGGGCACCACGAAGCATTTCCAGACGTTCGTCACCGTTCGCGATCACGCAAAAGGCTGCGAAATCGAGCCCGTTGAGGTTCTGGCTCTCCTTGAGCCGGTCGAGGCAGCCGGAAAATTGGAGACGGCAGCCCGTGCGAGGCACCATCGGCGCGATGTTTCGGCACGCCATCCAGACGACGCGGGCAAAGGCCGGTCCGACGCAAGCATTGCGAGGAGCCATTGCCACGCATAAGGTCAAACCACGCGAAAACCGATCAGGACACAGGTCCAGATGGTCGCCGCCACAGCTGCTATATCTCACGAGGATGGGGTCACCGCGCGCGGCTGTGTGAGATGTCGGCGCCTCGAACGATGGTGGCCAAGCGATCCAGGGCCGCAACGCCTTATGGCTCACGTGATCCTTCGAATTCGCTTTCGAAGCGCAGATGCTTCACGCTTCGGCCATGACGCCGCACCAGTTTAAGGGCCTCTGTTCCAACCTTGATGTGCGTCTCAACATAGTTTGCGGTCACAACCAAATCCAACGCTTCGGTTTTCACACCCTCGGGGATCATAGGCTGGTCGGAAACGAGAAGCAGCGCACCGGTCGGGATGTGGTTGGCGAATCCGGCGGCAAAGATTGTTGCAGTCTCCATGTCGATCGCCATGCTCCGTGTGCGACGCAACTTCTCCTTGAAAGCATCATCATGCTCCCAGACACGACGGTTCGTTGTGTACACGGTGCCTGTCCAATAATCATGACCCAGGTCGCGGATCATGGTTGACACTGCGCGTTGCAGTTGGAATGCGGGAAGCGCAGGAACCTCCGGCGGCAGGTAATCGTTCGAAGTGCCTTCGCCGCGAATGGCCGCAATGGGCAGAATGAAATCGCCAGTCTGATTCTTGCGTTTCAAGCCGCCGCATTTTCCGAGAAATAGAACAGCCTTCGGGGAAATGGCGCTCAGGAGGTCGATCACGGTCGCGGCATTCGGGCTTCCCATGCCGAAATTGATCAAGGTAATGCCATCGGCAGTCGCGTTGGGCATCGGTCGATCCGTCCCCTTGATCGATACCTCGTGCTGAGCGGCGAACCACGCGACGTAGCCGCTGAAATTCGTCAAGAGAACATATTGTCCAAATTCGCCAAGCGGCGTGCCCGTATAACGCGGCAGCCAATTTTCGACGATGTCCCTTTTCTCTTTCAGTTTCTGCTCCCAAGTCAAATTGGCCGAAGCTAGATGCGCGTTTTCCCGCTGAAAGACACGGTTGAATGGATCGTCTCAGCTCACGAATCCTGCGGCTAGCAACAATCCTTCATTAGCTGATCCGGGACCGCGCGCATACCGCGAAACATTCATGCGTGGGGTTCGCGGAGAGGGACAAGGGCGCGCACTGGTCTAAGTGGAAAGGCGATGGATGTGCCCAAGGGAAGGCCCGTGGCCTTCAAGCGGTTGTGAACCGCGCTATGTCCACTAGTGCACAGAACTCCGCTTTCGAATACGCGATGATGGCTGATCACCGCACGGATCATCGTGGCTTATCTCGGTGATGAGAACGCCCGATTGCGTCCCGCCTCTTTCTCACGGACAGGAGCGCGCCATGCAGACCCGGCGTCGATTCAAGCAGACCACGTCGTTTCAAGACCGTCTTTCGGACTTTATCGCGGGCGCACGATCTGAGGCGGACGGTGGGCCGGGCGGTGCGGATCACTACGAGTTGCTGAAGAAAATTCGGCAGGCCGAAACCGCCGCAAACATCGAGAGGTGGGCAACCTCGCCCGAACTGCAACCGCCGAAGTAATGGGAACAGAGACGGGCTCCCGACGTTGTCTGCCCGCGATGAAGTTTGACAGACTTTGCCCGCCGCGGCCCTTGAGCCCGGCGGGTTTTTCTTGCCGCACGATAAGTTGCGATACGAAACAATCGCTTTGCGCCGGCGTTGGCAACGCATGTCGCGCTATTTCCTTATCGCTATGGCAGGAGGGTTGGCGACGCTGATCGCGCTGCTGCTCGGCTTAGGCTCATTCTCCAAGCAGCAGGTGCCAAGCGGAAAGGAACTGTCCCCCGCGAAGTACATTTCTATCCCTGACTGAAACGAGATACGCTTTGATACGCAGGGCTCAGTTTTACGGTGAATCGGAAACGAAAGAGATCAGAACCAATCGTTTGGTTCTCTCCGAAACTACAAGCTGATCCTCGTAGCGCTTATCGCTTTAGCTTCTCCGATAAACACGTGTATTTTAAAGTCGTGCGCGTAGACCACATAAACGAATTGGCCGGAGAAATGGCGTTGGGGTTTGCTTCTTAGAGGTTTGGAAACGTCGCGGGCAACCGTCTTGCTTCGACCTTCCGGCTCAGCCCCGCCTCGTCAGGTAGGCTATGTAATCGGGGTCCCAACCTTTCATATGCTTGAGCAAGGCCTGGCGCCGCTGGTGGGGCATGCCGGGGCCGTGCTCGAGGAAGTCCTGAATTGCCCTCTTGAACTCCTCCACCTGCGGCTCCTCTCCCGTGACCAGGTCGCCGTACTCCGCCATGATGTCCTGCACGCGCTCTTCTATGTCATTCACCGCCACGGTCCTCCCAATGCTCCCGTCCATAACCGCACGCCTGTGCGGCTAGTTCCGCTTGCTCCGGAAGTCATTGAACGAAGCATCGATCAGAAGGAGCTTGTCGAGCACGATCAGCTGCCGCTCCTCCCGCGTGCCGGGTCCGCTCTCGAGGAACGCCTCCAGGGTGTCCTTGACCTGCTGCACCTTCGCGTCCGTGCTTTCGGGGCCGTCGCTGAACCGCGCCAGTATCTCCTGAATCTGCCGCTCGTGATCGTCGCTCATCTTCATGCTCCTGATAGCCTGTTTTCTTAGATAGGCGGCACCCGCTACGAGGCTAGCCCTCCGTTGAAAGCGGCGCACCTTCACACATCGATTGCCCATAGCGCCGGACGCTTTGCGTAACCGAACCGGCTTCTTTTCCTGCGTCCAATACACCTAAGGACTTCTACCGCGCGTTGTTTGCGGTTGCCCAACCGAACATGCTGTGGACATGCCCAATTCGAATGGCCCGAAGCGGACAACCGGGCCAACACGCAGCGTGCCGCGTCTTACCACCAGCCTCCTTGCATCGGAGGGAAGAACTGACCGCCGCCCCTGCGCGTATTGCTCGGGTGGGGATTCGGACTGCGCTGGAAAAAGAAGCCGAAGCCGTCGTCTCCCTGCGGGCTATCGTTGCTCCAGCCGCTATCGTCCGCCACGAGGACCTCGCTCGGCTTGCGCGTGATGAAGCCGCCCTGTGGCTGGTCGCTCAGCACTGCAACAAACTCGGTGCGATAGTTTGTCTCTTTGCTCAGCGGCTCGTCGGAGACGACGATTGAGGATCGCGGCAACGCGGCCGGCGCGATGCGATCGAGGACTTCCTTCGGGATGGTGATGCGGTCGAGCGCGTTTTTGGCGTCATCCCCAGTCTCGATCGTGACGGCGGTCCAACGCAGGCCCGCATCGTTGCGCGCCACCGCCGTGAACACATGCGTGCCCAGTGGTGTGCCGGGATCGCGGATCGTGACCGGGACCTCGATGGTTGCATCGAATACCTCGCCGCCTCCGTCGGGCGCTGGTTCATGTGTGTTGCGCCGAACGTAAAGCGTTTGCGTCGCTCGGCTGATGTAGATCGAGACCGGCTCGAGCGCGAGCTTCGCGTCGAGCGCCGCCTTGGCGATGCCGCCCTTTTTTGTCTGAGCCGCCTTGGCCGCTTCCTTTGCGGCGTTGGCTGTGTCGAGCTTTGATTTCGCGTCTGCCTTGGCGGTGTCTAACTGGGTCGCCAACTCTGCCGCTTTGGCAACGGCCTTTTGCTTGCGATCTTCAGCCTTCGTCCTGGCTTGATCGGTCTTGGCCGCGGCCAGCGCCTTGTCGGCGGATACAACTGCAGCGTCGGCCCGGACTTTGAATCGCTCCAGCTTGCGCAGAGACGCTGCGAGCGGTGCCAACTCGCGAGCCGCTGTGGCCGCAGTCTTTTTGGCCTCATCGGCCGCCTTGGCAGTCTCGGCGGCTTCGCGGGCGAGTCTCTCGGCAGTCGCCGGAGCATCTGCGACGATTTCCGCCTTCGGCATGAAGAGCGATAGCGTCGGGTGAGAAAAGTTGACCGGGGCCGCATCGTCCGGCGAGATGATCACGCGCATCCCGATCCGCGTCTTGTCGAACAGCTTCTCCGCAAAGCCATAGGGCATTCGCACGCAGCCATGTGAGGCCGCATGACCAGGCAATGGCCCGCCATGCAATGCAAGGCCGTTCCAGGTGATGCGCAGCATGTTCGGCATCCAGGCATCGTCATACATGCTCGAGTGGTGGTCCTTGTCCTTCTCTACGATGGCGAAGACGCCGGCCGGCGTCTCGCGCTCCTTGATGCCGGTCGATACCGGGGCGCGCAGGATCCAGCCCTCGGTGTCATAGAACGTGACCTGCTGGCTCTTGATGGACACGATTGCCATGATCGGCTCGCCGGCCTCGCGCGGCGCCGTGGTCTCGGCGGGTTGCGCGCGGCGCGCCTGTTTCGCCGTGGCTTCAGCAATTGGTGCGATCAGCGCGGCCATCGCCGCGAACATCACGACGGCCGAACGTCCCCAATGGTGCATCGCCACCGTAGATCGCACCAACGTCAATCGATTCACCATTCCATTCCCCGTCGCAACGCATGTCCGCTGCCGTGACCGACCTCACAGATAGCCGACTCGTGAAAAACAAGCATGCTCGCAGCTGAAATTGGCACAAAACGGACAGAGAGCGTTCGCAAGCCTTCAGTTGCACACAGGCAACACTTCGGGGAAAAGGACACGGTCTGCCCGGTTGCGCCATTGCGCGGCTATTTCCTTCCCGAAACAATCGTCGCGTCCACATCCTCGGCTATGTAATCCGGTTCCGATGAGGCTGGCATGATGAACCCGCGGCAACTTTCAACGCTGACGCCCGCCTTGCTATGGGTCGTTTTCGCGGCAGGCATTTACGCTCTGCTTGCGATGGGATCAGAGGCACGCCAGACCACGGGCGGGGCGACACCCACCACTATCAGCACGCCTTCTTCCTCCGCTGCACAGGAGCTCACCAAGGCGTTGCAGCCGAGTTCAATATCTCGTCACGATCTGAGTCAAACCGATCTGCAACCCCCTTTGATATCTCATGTGGCGATGACCGAACTCTCGCTTGCGGGAGATATCGCCCACGAACCGATGGCACCTGTCGAAATCTCGCCTGCCGAACCAGCGTCCGTGCAAATCGCAAGCGTGAATCCATCGGATATCGAACCTGTCGATATCAACAAAGCCACGAAGTCCATCGAGATGGTCGACAAGTGCCAGGTCGTGGACATCTGCGTCGATCGCTATCTGTGGGCGCTTTATCAGCGCACGCCCAAGGAAGATACTATCAGGATACGTGAATGGAAGAGCGTCACGATCAAGAGGAAGGGCAAGAGGGTGAGTGTTTCCAGAGCCTTCACCAAGCTTGTCGATCAAAATTTCGGGTGGAAGGATCCCAAGGCGGCGGAACGCGTCGGCATGTCCATGATGGACTATGTGATCGGCGGCATGGACCGGAGCTTCAAACTAAAATTGTTTCGTATGTTTCATGCGGCGGAGGCAGCCGGGCTTTCGCCCGGCATCACCAGCGCATTCCGTGACGACTACCGCCAATCGATCGCAAGCGGCCTCAAGGCGGCGAGCAACAGGTCGTATCATGGCGGCAGCTTGCGCGGTGGTTATGGGCATGGGCTCGCGGCCGATGTGGTGAGCGTCGAAGGCGGAACGCGCAACCAGCGATTTGCTTCCTCGGAAAAATTCTGGAAGTGGGTTGATGCGCACGGGAAGGAGTTCGGAATCGGGCGCCCATATCTCGGCAGGGACCCGCCGCATGTCGCACCGGTCGACGGCCAGGAATATGCGAAGCATAGCGGCGGTACAAAACAGGCGGCATCGGACGCCAAGGAGACCGGCCTGAAGAAGAAGGCGAAGGGCGTGGCCACACGCGATCACTCACGCTGAGCCAAGCGCCCGAGAACTGCAGCCGCCTCAAAGCCGAAAGCGAGCTGAGTGGCTTGACCGATATCAGGCTCTAAATGAAATCTGGGAATCCGTAGCGTCCGTTGCTGGCCCTCTTTTGCATTGTCGTCGCCAGCCAGACAAAAGGTTATTATAAATAATAATCAAATATAATCAGATAGTTATCAAATAATTCGTTTCCGGCCAGAGCAACAGAAGCTTCTCCGCTATCGTTCGCTCAGGTCCGATCTGATCAACAAATACACGGACACTTCCCACATCGCTGAGCGGCAATCCCCCTCCATTCCCGTTGATATCCGATTGGTAAACGGAGCTGTTGGTATGCCATTTCACAGCCGCAGCAGATACCCGGACAGGTCCACGCGACTGGGCCGTTGATGTTCAGCGACAGCCTAAATATGCACCCTATCTGGAACGCCGCGGTCCAAGCTATATATTTCCTGCGATACCAACATTGGAGTGAATAATGAAAAACGCAATTGCAGTAGCTGCCCTGGGCATCGGGCTGGCTTTTGGTTCGGCTTCCGCTTCGTTGGCCGACAATGTCGACGGTGGCGCTCATCCGCGGAGCGGAGTGCCCACCGTCGCGGAGCACGGAGCCAGCACCGCCAGGGGAGTAAGCAGGTCCCAAACACCGCATGTGTCCGACACAGACGGCTATCATACGAAACAGTATCATACGACGAAACATAAGAAGAAGAAGAGAAACAAGAGGTAGGCGGGCGGACTCATCGACATTGATCTACTGGTCGCGCGAATTGTAGCGCGGCCAGTTCACGTCACCCATTCCGTTAGTCGGCTGATGCCGAAGCGGAGTGTGAGCCAACCAAGGCACGCGGGCCGTCTGCGAATCCTAGGATTGGAATGAGCTCAACATGCCACTCATGGCCTGTCTACGAGTGATGCCTTCCCCATCAACTCGCAGAAGACCCCAGGTTTCGTTCCAAACGAACGCCTTTTTTTGAGCTCGGATCGGTGGAACGAAAACGACGATCTCCGACTTTGCTCCCCGTGTTTAAAGGTCGGAGGAAAAATTTATGGCCCGTTCGTTGATCAGAGCCGCAGCGATTTCAATTGCGTTGATATTGCCCGCATCGGTCATGGCCCAAGGTGTGATTGGAGGCATGGAACATGGCGCGCGCGAAGGTGATCGAGCAGCGGGTCCGGTCGGTGCCGTAGTCGGTGGGGCCGTCGGGGCCGTTACTGGCGGTGTAGCCGGCGTGCTCGGCATCGATCAGCGTCCGCGCTTCCGGCAATACGTGGTCGAGCAGCACCATCCTTCATTTCATTATCGTGAACCGGTGCATGTTGGCGTCGTCCTGCCGGATAGCGGCCTCACCTACTACGAGGTGCCTGCTGAATATGGTGCGCCGCACTATCGATACACCGTTGTGAACGACCAAACCGTGCTGGTCGATCCGCGGACGCATAGCGTGGTCGAGATCATTGACTAGATGATCGATCCGGCGGGCTGCCGGGCCTGCTCGCGCTGGCTTGAACCTTAAGACCCTTGCTTCGAATGGAGACTCCCGAACTTCCCCGCGGGATCCCATTCGAGGTGAGTGCCGGCGTGAGGTGCCTGCCGTCATCTGCACGAAACGCCGACGGCAGCTTTGATAGAGCCGTAGTTAGCTGCAGTGCAAGCGTCGGCATCCCACGATCAATGATCGCCAACCGAGCAAACACCATTGAGATCACCAAGAGAGGGAGGCTATTATTGATCCGGGACAAGCCGAACGGAAGGTACGACCATGACCAACGAAGACCAGATCACTGGCTTCATCAAATACCGGGGAAAAAGACGGATATACTCGGCAGACTATGAAGCCGACAAAAGTGACGATTTGGTCCGACTGTTTCCTGAGAACTTCACGGCTGCGGTGCCGGCGATCAAGAAATTGCCGGACTTATCGTACGAGGAAACCGCGCTCTACCTGTTAAAAAAAGTTGTCGACGAAGAGATCGAAAAGGGCGCGGGACAGCCCAGGCCCTTTTATTCCTGAACGCATTCCCCGCCTTGACGGTGATTGCCGAAACGCGACCTACCGATAGGAATGAAGCCCATCTGAAAACCCGAATGATGCGAGAACTTTCCACCCTCACTGCGGTTTAGTCCTGATGCATCCAGGCAGGATGGAAAGATGAAAAGGATCGAAAAAGAAGACCAAAGACGCGGGACCGTCACGTATCAGTTAGACGACGGTCGTTACGTGACGCTCGATGAAAACGCTGTGGCGCAATTTGGAGCGGATAATCTCATCCAATGGCTGGGTATCGAACGTGTCTCAGTTATGCACCACGGTCGTCGTGTCGGGACGCTCCCGGCAGACTTTGAACCTCTCAACGCCAAAAATGTCCACCCCGGTGATTTTAGGCGCGAAGGCGATGGTTGGGTTGCAGAAGAAAAGCTGGCTCCGGAAAACCTGGACGCTGTCGTGGGATTTGAGCGGGATAAATGACTCAACCAGCTTCCTGATGGCGGTTCCAGCCCTATGATTCCGGGACGTTCGCCCTAGATTCGGGCCATGGACCTTTCCCTCCGCCCTACTCTCAACGCCGGCGACAAGTTGACAGACGACTATTGCGTGATCCACGACGGCCGATCGGTCGGTCGGATCAGGCTTGCGGGGGAACGGTCACGGCAGGGTGTCGCCGCGTGGGAGTGGCGCATCAATCCGCCTCTTCCTATCCCGCCGTGGTGCAGCGGCACGGCTGCTAGCCTTGAGGCCGCGAAGGACGAGTTCAGGGCCGCGTGGGAGCGGTTCTATGCGTCCCTGACGCCGGAGCGGATCAGGCGCTGGCATCTCATTGAGGACATGGGCACGTCGAATGAGTGGTGGCTGGAATGAGCCGGTCCCCTTGCGGTCAAAACCAGTGATGCAAGGTCTCCGTAGGACCATCAACCGCCCCTAGCCGCCTTGATCGCGGCAACATCGATTTTCTTCATATGCATCATCGCATCAAACGCGCGTTTTGCTTCAGCGCCGCCGGCAGCTAGCGCCTCGGTCAGCACGCGCGGCGTGATCTGCCAGGAGATGCCCCATTTGTCCTTGCACCAACCGCAAGCACTTTCCTGACCGCCATTGCCGACGATGGCGTTCCAATAGCGGTCGGTTTCTTGCTGATCGTCCGTGGCGATCTGGAATGAGAAGGCTTCGTTATGTTTGAACGCAGGTCCGCCATTGAGCCCCAGACAGGGGATACCGGCCACTGTGAATTCGACTGTCAGCACGTCGCCAGCCTTGCCGGATGGGTAATCGCTGGGAGCACGGTGGATGGCACTCACCGAGCTGTCAGGAAAAGTCTCGGCGTAAAACCGGGCTGCAGTCTCGGCGTCCTTGTCATACCATAGACAGATCGTGTTCTTGGCGACGGTCATTGCTTGTCCTTTGCTTTTGAAACCAATTCACCCCCGGTTCCCATGCATTTGTGGTCGGTTCACAGCCGCCTTAGCGAGATACGCGAACGTAGAATGGCATATGACGTTCCTCCGGCAACACGCGATCTACAACCAGGGTGCACCCAGTCGCGGTCAATAATCTCGACCTGAGCTTCGTCAAGAGGAACGCCGAAGACATAAAAGCCCCGTATGGTGACTTTTTCGGGTCTTCAGAGGTTCAAGAATGAGCGGACGGGTTGGCTGGAGCGCGAGGAATCGAGTTCACGCTCTCCCGGTCGAACGGAGTATCTAACGCTGCTCAGCAAAATCTCTTCGCGTCATGCGGTCATGCTGACGAGTGCTTCTGAGGAGATCAGGAGCTTTCCGCCCTCCACCTTCAGCGCAAAGGTGCGTACAGAACCCTCGTCGGCCCCAACAGCCATGCCTGTCTCGAGCGAGATGACCCAGTTATGCAGCGGACAGGTGACCTGAGCGCCGTGCACGATCCCCTGGCTAAGCGGGCCTCCCTTGTGGGGACAGCGGTCCTCGATAGCGAAGAAGCGATTTTCGATAGTGCGGAACACCGCAATCCGCCCTTGAGGCGTCGCCACGCAGCGCGCACCGCGAAGAGGGATATCTGCCGTTTGGCCAATAGCAATCCAGCTCATCGTGCTCCCCCCGCCGCAACCGGAAAACCGATAGTCGCCATCGGCCGGAATTCATGCTTGTCCTTGCCAGACACGCGTTCAGACCACGGATCGACCTGGGCGAATTTCCGACTGAAGTCGAAGCGATCGAAATAGTCATTGCGCTTCTGGGGGTCCTCCAGAATCTGGCGGCGGATCTCGTCAAGGCCGACGCGCTTCGCCCATTTGTAGATGCGCTCGAGATAGTAGGCCTGCTCGCGGTACATCTGGACGAGCGCTACGATATGCTCCAGCGCTTCATCCTCAGTCTTTACGACACCCAGAACCTCCGTGCCCTTGATGTCGAGGCCCGCCGCGCCGGCGAAATGGATCTCATAGCCGGAGTCGACGCAGATCACGCCGACATCCTTGCAAGTCGCCTCGGCGCAGTTGCGCGGACAACCCGAGACCGCCATCTTGACCTTGGCTGGAGTCCACGAGCCCCACATGAATTTCTCGATGCGGATGCCGAGCCCGGTCGAGTCCTGCGTGCCGAAGCGACACCAGTCGGTACCAACGCAGGTTTTTACTGTGCGCAAGCCCTTGGCATAGGCATGACCCGAGACAAAGCCGGCTTTGCCCAGATCAGCCCACACCGCAGGCAGGTCTTCCTTCCTGACGCCCAACATGTCGACGCGCTGGCCACCCGTGACCTTCACGGTGGGAATGTGGAATTTATCGACCACGTCGGCGATGGCGCGCAATTCCTTCGCGCTGGTGACGCCGCCCCACATGCGCGGCACAACCGAATAGGTACCATCCTTCTGAATGTTGGCATGGACGCGCTCGTTGACGAAACGCGACTGATAGTCATCGGCGTATTCGTCGGGCCAGTCGCATACGAGATAGTAGTTGAGCGCCGGCCGGCACTTTGCGCAGCCGCATGAAGTCTTCCATTCCAGTTCCTGCATGACGGCAGGAATGGTCTTCAAACTCTTCGCCTTGATCAGCCGGCGGACATCGCCATGTCCGAGCGTAGTGCAGCCACATATCGGCTTTACGGCACCGGGATTGTAGCCATCGCCGAGCGTCAGCGTCATGAGTTGTTCGACAAGACCCGTGCAAGAGCCGCAGGATGCGGATGCTTTTGTGTGGGCGCGCACGTCGTCGAGCGACGTCAGGCCTTTGGCCGTGATGGCCGAGACGATCTTGCCCTTGCAGACGCCGTTGCAGCCGCAGATTTCGGCATCATCCGGCAAGGCTGCGACCGCCGCCATAGGATCGAGGGACGTGCTCCCCTGACGGGATTGACCGAAAATCAGCGTCTCGCGCATCTCCGAGACATCTGTCCCCTTGCGCAGCATATCGAAGTACCAGGCGCCGTCCGCGGTCTCGCCGTAAAGGACCACGCCGACAATGCGGTTGTCCTTCAGCACGAGCCGCTTGTAGACCCCCGCGCCCGAATTCCGCAGCACGATATCTTCCCGATCAGGCGCGTCGGTGAAGTCGCCCGCCGAGTAAAGGCTCACCCCGGTCACCTTTAACTGGGTCGCTGTTTCGACGCTGCGGAACGTCGCTTCGACTCCTGTCAAAGTCTTCGCCGCGACCTTGGCCATGTCATAGAGCGGCGCGACGAGGCCATAGCAAATGTTGTTGTGCTCGCAGCATTCGCCGAGGGCGAGGACATTCTTATCAGAGGTCAGCATCTGGTCGTCCACGACGATGCCGCGCTCAACATGGAGGCCCGCATCGGTTGCGATCCGCGCCTCCGGGCGGATGCCGACCGCCATCACCACGATATCCGCCGGATAAAGGGTGCCGTCATCGAGCAGCACCGCTTCGGTGCGCCCGTGGCCGAGGATCGCGTTGGTCTGTGCCTTGCAGTGAATTTTGATGCCGCGGCTCTCCAGTTCCTTCTGCAAGAGATAGCCCGCCGCCGCGTCCAGCTGGCGCTCCATCAGGTGGCCCATCAGATGCAGGACCACCACCTCCATACCATGGAGCCTGAGCGCCGCCGCGGCCTCCAGTCCGAGCAGACCGCCACCGATGACGACAGCCTTGGCGTCCTTTTTCTTGGCTGCGGCCACCATCGCCTGGACATCGTCATAGTCGCGAAATGCCATGACACCCGGCAAGTCCCGCCCGGCAACGGGAATCATAAAGGGAGCGGATCCGGTCGCAATCACTAGCCTGTCGTAAGGAGTTTCGCTGCTCGCCGAGTGCACCGTCTTCGCCGCACGATCGATGCGCGTAATCGTCTCGTCGAAGCGGCATTTGATCTGGTGGGCGTCATACCAAGCCGCATCATGCGTGACGATCTGATCGAACGACTTCTCGCCTGCCAGCACAGGCGACAACATGATACGGTTGTAATTTCCGCGCGGCTCCGCTCCAAAAAGGGTAATGTCGAAACGTTCGGGGTCAGCTTCGAATAGGTGCTCGAGCATCCGTCCGGAGGCCATACCTGCGCCGACGATGACGAGCTTCTCTTTCTTGTTCATCTTGATTTTGCTCCGTCGTCCTTAGATAGCGAGAGCCGTCGCGGATCACTAACGCAAGACTCGTGCCAATCCTGAAAATGCACTACGCTGCCCTCAGAACATTGCCGAGATCGACCGCTCCCAAAAACGACCGGGCAGGATCGCTCGCTGCGGAAGCAGACGGTGCTGAAAAATTGTGCAACGCAACATCGGCCTATCAGGGACGTCCGCCAGCGCCGTTAACTCTTAGGCAAGTATGGGAAGCACTGAGAGGCAGTCACCTTGGCTTCCCTGCCTTACACTTTTCATCTTGCCGCCTTGCTGAGGTCAAACCCAAAGCCTTCATCTCGACATATAGACCAGCCGGAATCCGGCCGCGCAACATGTAACCTGGAACTCAAATGCTATTCAGATCACAACCTGCTGGTCCTCAAGCCGATCCGCACGACGCGATAGCCGCGCAACTTCGCGACTTGGCGCCGCGAATCACGCGTGATCCTCAAATTGAAGCCAATCTCGAGCCGTCACAGGTTGAAGAGACGTCGCTATCGACGGCACCATCCCTGCCGGCAAGCGAACCCTCGTTCCACCCTGCGCCGTCGAACGACAACGTTGACGCACTCCTAAAAGATATCCCCCGCGCACGGTCTTATCGCGGTGTCTTCACCGTACTATCAGCCATCTGTATCGGCGTTGCCGCAAGCGTGGCCTGGCATTCCTATGGTGAAGAGGCCAAACAGAGGCTTTCGAGTCTTATACCGCACCTTTCAATGGAGGCTCCTGCCTCTACGCAGGGCGTAAATGCAGTTGAAGCGCAGGAAACGGCGACCCAAGCCGCCGCGCCTCAACCAAATGCCGAAGCGGAACCTGCGCAAGAGACTGCGACCGCAGCCCAGCCATCAACACCGTCAACGGATCCCATCACGCCCCCGACGCAAGCTGCACCAACTCAAGCTGCGCTTCCGGCCGAAATTGCACGGTCGCTTGAGGCAAACGCAAGCGAGATTGCTGCGCTGAAAAGCGCGGTCGAGGATTTGAAAGCCAGCCAACAGCAACTGCGCCGAGAGATCGCAGCGGCCGCAGAGCGCGAAGCTCACCCCAAGCCCCCCGTGCAGCACCGGGCGAAGTCTGTTCCGCCACGGCCACAACGCCCCTCGCCTCAAGCGGCAACATACAGTCCTCCTCTTCCGTCCCCTTCGCCGCCACCGGCGACCGAAAGCCGGATCCCCCCGCAACGCGACGCCTACATTCCGTCCCAAGCGCCGGTACCCGCCCGACTTCCGGCACAGCCTGGTGACGACAGTGCTCCCCGGCCGCCGTTGCCGGTGCGGTAAACGACGCAAGCCTGAACGCGACGACGTGCGGCATTCAAAATCGTTTAATATCCGCGTGAGCAACCGGCCGGCATCGCGACATGCCGGAGTAGCCGGTCCGGGCACGCAAGGGATTATCCTCTGTGGGAACATGTGCGCCGGGATCGCGTTATAGCCCGTCCTTCTTTACTGGCGGGGGTATCGGATGGCTCGGTCAAACACCGCTCCGGCAACCGTTTCGTTTCCCGGCTTGACCACCATTGAGCTGACCGTCAACGGCACCAAGGAGAAGCTCGATATTGCTCCTTGGACGACGTTGCTCGATGCATTGCGAGATCGCCTTGGCCTCATGGGTACCAAGAAAGGCTGCGACCACGGTCAATGCGGTGCCTGTACAGTGCTGGTTGACGGCCGACGGATTAATTCCTGCCTGACGCTTGCGGTGATGAAGGACGGTGCCGAGGTAACCACCATCGAAGGTCTTGCGACCGATGGCGTCCTCCATCCCGTGCAGCAGGCTTTCATCGATCACGACGCCTTCCAGTGCGGTTACTGCACACCGGGGCAGATTTGCTCGGCGGTCGGCCTGATCGCCGAAGGCAAGGCGAAGACGCCCGATGACATTCGCGAACTGATGAGCGGAAACATCTGCCGCTGCGCGGCCTATCCAAACATCGTCGCTGCGATTCAGCAGGCCATGGATGCGTCATGAACAATTTCCAGTACTCGCGGGCAACGGATGTTGCTGACGCACTGAGCCAGATTGCGGCCGATGCCTCGGCAAAGTTTATTGCCGGTGGCACCAATCTCATCGACCTGATGAAATATGACGTCGAACAACCCAGCCGGCTGATCGACATTTCGCACCTTCCTCTCGCCAAGGTCGAGGAAACGACCGACGGCGGCCTGCGCATCGGTGCGCTGGTGCCGAATTCTGACCTCGCCTGGCACCCACTGGTGACGGAACGTTATCCGCTGCTCTCAAGCGCTATCCTCGCCGGCGCCTCGGCTCAACTGCGCAACATGGCGTCCACCGGCGGCAACCTGCTGCAGCGGACCAGATGCTTCTATTTCTATGATGTCGCGACACCATGCAACAAACGAGATCCCGGTTCTGGCTGTTCGGCAAAAGACGGCATCAACCGGATCAATGCGATCCTCGGCACCAGCGATGCCTGCATCGCCACCCATCCCTCCGACATGTGCGTCGCGCTGGCGGCGCTTGATGCCAAGGTGCATGTCGCCGGCCCCAACGGTGAGCGCGCCATTGCAATGGCGGATTTCCATCGCCTGCCCGGCGATACGCCGCAGCGTGACACCAATCTCGACCCGAAAGAAATCATCACGGCCATCGAACTGCCGGCGCAGGGCTTCAACACGCACTATACCTATCTCAAGATCCGGGATCGTCTGTCCTATGCCTTCGCGCTGGTCTCTGTCGCGGCAGCTCTCAAGATGGATAACGGCACGATTCGCGACGCGCGACTGGCGCTCGGCGGCGTTGCCCATAAACCGTGGCGGAATCCGGAAGCCGAAGCGGCGTTGAACGGACAGCCCCCCACTCACGATACCTTCGCTCGCGCGGCCGACGTCGTTTTGCACGAGGCCATGGGTTTCGGTCACAACACCTTCAAGATCGACCTCGCCCGGCGCGTCATCATCCGGGCGCTGACGCAAGCCGCGAACGGCACACCGCAATCGCAATCGGACAAGAAAATCGCATGAGCCGGTGCTTCACCTTCATCAACCGAGCACGACCATGACGACCTATATCGGTACGGCGACATCGCGCGTCGATGGGCGCGACAAAGTCACCGGCGCCGCTCGTTACGCCGGCGAGTACGACGCACCCGATCTTGCACATGGCAGCGTGGTCACGTCGACCATCGTCAAAGGCCGTATCAGGCGGATCGACACCAGCGAAGCCATGAAGGTGGATGGCGTCCTCGTCATCCTCACCCATGAGAATCGGCCGCCGATGGCCGATAGCGACAAGGCATACGAGGATGATGTCGCGCCCGAAGGCTCGCCCTATCGTCCGCTTTATGACGGCGAAATCAAATTCAACGGCCAGCCGGTTGCGCTAGTGCTGGCGGAGGATTTCGAGACCGCGACTTATGCAGCGTCTCTCGTGAAGGTCGACTACGACGAGCAACCGCATGTCACCGATCTGGAGCGCCAACTCGGCAACGCCGTTGCGCTCGATCCACCGGCCAAACCGCGTGGCGACGCGGCCAAGGCGTTCGCAACGTCGGATATCAAGCATCAGGCCGACTATTCCGTGCCCATCGAGCATCACAATCCGATGGAGCTGTTCGCATCGACCGCCGTGTGGCACGACGGCAAGCTCACGGTTTACGACAAGACGCAAGGGGTGCAGAACGTTCAGCGCTATCTATGCGGCGTGTTCGAGGCCAAGCCCGACGAAATCAGGGTGATGTCGCCGTTCATGGGCGGCGGCTTCGGCTCCGGTCTGCGGCCGCAGTATCAGGTGGTGCTCGCGGTGCTAGGCGCCCGCGCGCTCAAACGCTCGGTCCGCCTCGTCCTGACGCGGCAGCAAATGTACATGATCGGCTATCGCCCGGCGATGATTCAGCGCATCCAGCTCGGCGCAAAACCGGACGGCACGCTGAATGCGATCACACACGACGCCACCACAATGACGTCGCAATACGAGGACTTTCATCGCAATGAGACGACATGGTCCGGTCTGCTCTACAAGAGCGAAGCCGCCAGTTACGCGCACAGCCTGGTCCGCCTCGATCTTCCGACAGCGTGCGACATGCGCGCGCCGAGCGCGGCAACCGGCGTTTATGCGCTCGAAGCGGCGATGGACGAACTTGCGGTTGCGCTGAAGATGGATCCGCTCGAACTGCGGCTGAAGTGCTATTCGGACAGCGATCAGTCTACCGGACTGCCCTTCAGCAGCAAGAACCTGCGCGAATGTTACAGCCAAGGTGCGGAGGCGTTCGGCTGGAACAAACGCAGTTTCGAGCCTCGATCGATGCGTGATGGCAACGATCTGATCGGCTGGGGCATGGCCACGGGCATCTGGGAAGCGCTGCAGGTGCCTATCACGGTGCGGATCACGCTGACTGGAAACGGCCACGCCGAAGTGGCGTGCGCGACGTCGGACATCGGGACCGGAACCTATACGATCATGGCACAGGTCGCCGCCGATATGCTCGGCCTTCCGATCGATAACATCACTGTCAAGCTCGGTGACTCGACGTTGCCACCGTCTCCTGTCGAAGGAGGGTCGTGGATCGCCGCGTCGGTGTCGAACGGCATCGTCACCACCAGTAACGCGATCCGCGATGAGCTCCTGAAGATGGCGCAGGCCATGCCGAACTCGGCGCTGAAAGGCGCGCAGGCCGACGACGTGGTGCTGACCAACGGCTCGATCATGTCCAAGAAAAATCCGCGCAGCACCGTCATGGTCGCGGACGCCATGCGTCACGCCGGCATCGAACGCGTCACTCAGGAAAAGGCCACAAAGTTTAAGAAGGGAGGCAAGCACGCCCACAACACCCATTCAGCAATCTTTGCCGAAGTAAAAGTGGACGAGCAGTTGGGGGTCATACGCGTCACTCGGCTCGTCGGCGCGGTCGCTGCGGGACGTATCCTCAACCTTAAGACCGCGCACAGTCAGGTGATGGGCGGTATGATCTGGGGCATGGGTATGGCGCTGCACGAGGAAACGCTCATCGACCACCGCTTCGGCCGGATCATGAATGCCAATATCGCCGAGTATCATGTGCCGGTGAATGCCGACGTTCACAACGTCGAGGTGATCTTCGTCGATGAGCAGGACGATATCGTCAACCCGATGGGCATCAAGGGGTTGGGCGAGATCGGCATCGTCGGCGTTCCTGCGGCGATTGCCAATGCGGTCTATCATGCCACAGGCAAACGCGTGAGAGATCTTCCGATCACTCTCGACAAGTTAACACGTGACGCCTAGGTGCATTTCATCTTGGCAGCTGGCGAGCGTAAGCCGACAACTTCTTGATCTCATATGCTGCAAGCAGCGAGACCGAACTTTGCTCGCAGGTTCCTTTTTTCCAACTTTGATAAAATCTTCCCATCTCAAGCGACATAAACTCCTATAAGAAAAAGGCCGCCCGTTGGGGCGGCCCTTACCATGGCTGCGACCATTACCATGGCTAAAGCAGCCTATCAGGTGCCGCCGCTGTATCCGGTTTTCTCTTGGCCCTGAGGCTTGTTGTCAGGCATATCTTCCTGGACACCCTTCCGGATTTCGGACTTCTGCTTGGTTTCCGTGTGCTGGCCTGCCTTTTGGCCTTGATCACGCTTCTGGTCCGGATTTTTCTCATTCGGGTTGGTCATTGGAGAACTCCTTCGTTTGCAAAGGACAATGGGTTCCCCTCCGGATTGGTTCCGATGAAACTTCGGGCTGGCAGTTTATCCTGGCGCCACTCGCGTGAGGATTGCGGATCAGAAGCTCACCCGCACAATGTTTTTCAGCGCCTCATAAACTGGCCGAGCCCGTTGCCGTTGAGATATTCGATCGTCAGTTCGCGGGCTGGCTCGTCACCAGCCCGTTTGAACGTAACCGACGACAACGAACCGTCGGTTTGGTTTTCGCTGGAAGGGCGGACCGAAAACACATCACCATCCCAGTGCGTCAGCTCATAGGGTTGGCTCAAATGGCCGATCTTTAATTCTAGATGACCATTTGCATCGACGATCTCAGCGTCTCCGAAGTAAGGATTGCCGTAGCGACCAACATAGGATGAAGAACGCGCAGCCGGTGCTGGCGCGGTGAGCGGCGACTTGCCGACGAGATCGCCCGCCGGGGCCGTGAGCTGCGTCATAGCCGTGCCATAAGCAGCAAACCAATCCCGCGTCACCATCCCGAACTGGACAATGTCCGTGAAAGAGGTGCCGACCGCCTCCGCTGCGCCACCTGGTTCTGCATTGGTCAGCACGACAATTCCAATCCCGGCCGAGGGGATGATCGCGTAATAAGTCCCGGCACCCAGCGCGAAGGCCCCAGAATGACTGATCGTTGTCCTGCCCGCCGGTGTGATTCCGACGCCGAATCCATATCCGTACAGGCTGGGCCTCGCATCGGCTGAAGGGGAGTGAATAGAAACGACTTCGGCCGTCATGGCTGGAAGCAGCGCATCTGCCGGGATGATCTGCCGGCCTTCGAATTCACCGTTCTGCAGCACCAACGCTAGCCATCGCGCAAGATCGTTTGCCGACGAACTGACGCCGCCTGCGGCTGACTGCGCATCGGGCCGGCGTTGATATTTGGGCTGGAAGCTGTTGCCGACCTTTACATGTCCAATGGCGCGATTGGTCTGCTTTTCGAAATCAGCAAAGCGCGAACTGGTCGCGCTCATGCCGAGCGGTTTGTAAAGAACCTCTTCAGACAGACTTTCCCAGTCCTTGCCCGATGCGGCAGCAACGGATTCCGCCGCCGCCATCAACCCGAAGTTTGTGTAGGCATAGACGTCCCGGAAGCCGCGAAGCGGTAGCAGACGAAGGCGCTCCAGCACCGTTCGACGATCGTAGCCGAGATCCTCTAGATCATCGCCGGCATGCTGCGGCAAGCCCGAACGGTGGCTGAACATATCCGCAATGGTGACATGCTGTGTCACCCACGGATCCATCAACTCGAACCAGGGCAAGTGCGCTTGGACAGGCGTATTCCATTTGACAACGCCCGCGCCGACCTGGCGGGCCACGACGCTGGCCGCAAGGGATTTCGAAAGCGATGCGATCTGAAAAACGGTATTCGCATCAATCGGCTGGTTCTCGCCGACTTTCCGGACGCCAAAGCCTTTCGCGTAGGCGATCTTGCCATCATGAACCACCGCGATCGCCATGCCCGGAATGCCGCTCTTCTTCATGACGTCGCCGACGATCGCGTCGAGGCTCGTGATCGCCTTCTCGATCTGACCATGGGTAATGGGTACGCCGGAGGTCTGAGGCGGAGAGGTCTCCGCAAAACTCGATGTTGTCGCGCACGCCCAGACTAGGCAGGAAGCTACCAGCTTGACGAGGATTGCCCTCAGGCGAAATGCGACAACAGATTTCTGCAAGAACATATGCGGCCTTCAGCTGTTTGTACCGTCACTTTGATGCATGATGACGTTTTGCGATTATCATCGGTCCACTGCAATCACAAACGCGAAGGCTTACATATCATTTCAGAGATGAACCTCTGGCAGACGCGATGCCCACCTGCTGCGCGTTGCGTATGGGGTAGCGAGCGGGTTTATCTCAATCCCAAGGGCGCGCGCCGGTAGCCACTATCGCGGGCCTCATTCCTGCACACGAAGCTGCCGGTATTTCCCGACGCATAGCGTCGTTGGCCTTTCAGGTAATAGCGTTCTTTTCTGAAATCGAGCCAGACGATCGTATCGCCGGGACAATTGCGTTGCGCTTGGGATTCATACCGGAACGGCGTGAGAGACTGCGCCATCGCGCCATTTGCCGCACATGAAATGAGGACCACAAGGGCAGCGGAATAACCGTAGAAGTTTAACCGCATGTCTTGCATGTTTCGTTGACCTCGAACTGATCTCGGGAGGATCCTTATCCAATCGCGCACATTCAATATTATTTACCTGCGCGTGTCGGCGTTGATTAAAAACGATCACGGCAGTGGACACCTCACGTCGGTCCGGATGGGCCACTCTCCAACCTGTTTACACTTATAATCCGTTTCAGGATCGGCAGCGCCAAAGCCATCGTGACATTGACGCCGCTCCGGAACGGGAAACGGGTCCGGCTATTGCGCCTGGCAACTGCCGGGTAGTCTTGGATAGAAGCATTCCGTCTCGACCCCGTCTTTGGCATGACTGGCGTTGTCGGGGACGGTTTTGGTGTTGAGGAAGCGCGTTGCGAAGTCGCCCGTCGCGGGAAACGCAACCGGCGTCGGACGCGCCGCCTGTCCCTGGTCCTCCGCCTTGAAACCGGCTGGAAGCGTGAACGAAAAGCCGAAGCATCCAGCCGACGGACAATCGAGATCCTTGACAGCCCAGGTCCGGCAAACAGCGTCCGCTTCCTTGGCCAGCGCCGGATCGGCGACAAGCAACGGCTCCTTGCCCGGATCTGTGGCCGCGAGCTTTGAACCGCAACTCCCGTCCTTCTTCCAACCGCAAAAGGTCGCCGGACCGCAAAGCCCGTTTTTCGGTTGCTTCGGATCGAGCTCGGACTGGCCCGCGAAATTGGTCTCGATGGTCAAAACGCCCCTGGAGACTCCTTTCACGGCGAACCACTTCCCCGCATTGGGTGAGGCGTCCGGGCTGAACTTGATCGGCGCGGTCGCCAGGCTTCCACGCACGGGCTTCACTGTTCCCGTATCAAAGCCCTCGCCGACATAGATCTGGTAGGTCTGGGCCGTGCTCGGCTTCGCATAGAGGAAGAACATGTAATAGGTCTGGCCGGGGGCGAAGACATTCACGTCCCGCGGCTTCATTGTCGTATAGTTCTCCGTATTCTGCGTGGTCTTGGAAACGGACGTGTCGACGTAGTAGACACCGTTGTTCACGGTCAGCGTTTCGCGCTGATACATGTTCTGGCCGCCCATGCGCATGAAGGGCCAGCGGCACGCGGGCGTATCGGGATTTCCGACGCAGCCGTTGGTCTGCCAATGACCTTGCTCGGACGTGGTCAGATACTGGCGGTACAGCGGCACGCCGTAGCAGGCTCCGTTGGAGCACTCGCTCGACCACTCGCCTCCCTGACCGAGATCCGGCGAGTCTCCGCAGCGGCCATAGGGTTTCGACGGATCAGGTGGGGACTTCTCCGAGCACCCCGGTGCGATCGCCGTGGCCACGTAATCATAGGGACTCGTCTTTGCGGTCGATGGCGTCGGCGCGGGCGGCGGCGGCTTCTGCGGACATACCAGCGAGGGACTGACCCTCAGGTTCGATTTGCACTCGGAGGTTTCAAGCTTGGCGGTGAAGAACTGATCCTCGTTGATCGACACCGTCTCGCCGCCGGGCTTTGAACTGATGAGTCCCGTCAGCGTCCCGTCGTCGTCGGTGAGCTCGGTCTGCCGGTCGATACCGCTCCAGCCGTCGAACATGTTTTCCGTCGAGGTGCAATAGAAATTCTTCACTGCGTTGGGGCCGGAGGTCGCCGTGCGATAGGTGCCGCCCTGACCAAAGTCCTTTTCACCCGTCACGCCATCGGGCGCCCGAAACAACGGATCGAATACGAAATGACGGATGTCGACGTTGCTGAAAAAGAGATTCGCCGAGTGAAAAGCGGGTGGATAGAAGAAGCCGTTGTTCTGTTTCCAACCGATGGCCGCGTTCGGCAGATAGCATTGCCCGTTCAGTGGATCCTTGGTGACGCCCAGGACCACGCCTGAGCCATACATGCAGCCCGGATCGGTACTCAGCTCGGTAATGGGAATGGGACAGTCTGATTTTGTGATGTCGAGGTAGGCGTTGGAATCCTGATAGGCGGGACCGTCGTAGATGTTGAAGAGACGCTGCCCCGAGTCGAAATTGACCAGCGGAATGAAGACGCCCTCTTTCGCGCTGAGGCAATAATTGCTCGGCGCAAGGCCCGCCACCTGCCAATCGCAGCGGAGCTTCGAACGCGCGTTGAAGGGTCCGGCATCCAGCGCGAAGGCATGGATGTCGTCCTGCGGCTGGGTATGGCCGATGAAAACACTCTTGCGCGCAAGCGCCCAATAGCCCCGGATCACCGACGCATGGGTATAATCGCCGCCCGTGATGAAGGTCAGGCCGCCGTTCTGAACATCCGACAGCACGCTGTTGGCGACGAGATACCACTGATTGCGCAGCCAGATCGCCGCGACATTGTGCTGGGCCCAATGGAACATCGACGTGAACTTGTCGATGACGGTCACCGCGCAATTTTCAGGGTGACCCGGATCGCAGAATTTGATGCCCTCGCAATCATAAGTGCCGTCATCCTTCCTGTTGCAGGCCGTCGCGTGCCGGTTTCCACCGACCGCATGCGGATAGTAATGATCGTTGGCCTCATTATCGTTCGGATCCGGCGCAAGGCTGCGAACCGCCGTAAGAACGTTGTTGGCGGGCGCGCTCACCTTTGCTGTGTCAGGCTTGACGACGCCCGAACACTCCGGTGCGTCGCCGGTCGTCTGAAACGACATCATCGTCGATGTGGCAAAATTTCCGACGAATGCCTTGAGCGGCGTCGAGCCTCGATAAGCGCCGTCCTTTTGCAGTCCGGCATAACCGGACCACTTCATATGCCGTTGATCGGGGCTGTTATTCGGGGTCATCACATCCGGTCTGTCGCTATTCCAGGTCGGCACGAACCAGTAGGCCGATCCGCAGGCCGTGGCGCCGGCCGCCATATTGCCGATGAACTCGTTCCAGCCGTTCGTGATCCAGAACACCGACGGATAGGTCGAGTCGGTCAGGAACGGAAATTTCGGCACGGGTTTGTGATCTTCATTAGCCGCAAGAATTCCAGGAATCCGTCGCGGATTTTGTTCATTGGCGACCGCGGCGCGCGCGAGGATCCCGAGATTGCCGTAAAGCTTGTTGTCGGTCTCGGTGCCGTCCTCAAGATAAAAGCCGTGGCCGATGGACTTGTAGCCGACGTTGCCGGCAAGCAGGACGCCTTGCGTCGAGTGAAGGACGATCCAGCGGGTCATCGATTCGTTGACCGACGAATCCTGCACGTATGTTCCTGCCGGTGTTTGGCGAGCCATATGGAAATGCACCGGATAGTGCGCCATCCGCCCGCCCTGCCCGAGCTCCTTGAATTCGACTCCCTTGACGTGCACCGCCTTGAACCCCTGCCGGAACACGACATGGCCGCCGAGCGAATAGCACGGCCCTTTGCCGTCCTGGGCGACGCAGGGGTTCTCGGGTGTCGAGGCCGGAAACTCCTCGCCCGGCCGGTCGCCTCCGGACACGATCCGGATGCTACGATTCAGGATGGCGACAGCGGCGCGGGTCTCGACGCCGTTCTTGACAAGATCGGGATCAAGGTCGAGGCGCCCCTGCGATGGCGCCAGCTTGTCGGTGAGCGCGTAGCGTTCGCCGTTATGGTGCCACCCCGCGCCGTGATCGACCCGGATTTTCTCGAGCCATCGTCCCGCCGGACCAACGCCCGTGCTGGCGTCCTTGACAACGAAGGTTTCGGAATGACCGGGCAGATAGTCTGTCGTCGTGACGACAATCTGATCGCCGGCTTTGACATAGAGGTTTTCCGGATGCTCGTTGCTCGGACCGGCGACGACGAGCGGATCATTCGCCCCAGTGCCGCCGCCAGCCGCGACCGAACCTTCCAGCCGGGTCCAGCTCGGATGGGTCAGTTGCGGATTGGAGCAGCCCATCGAGTTGCAGGAGCCTGTTGCGCCCCAGAGCTCAAGACTCCCGCCATAGGAAACGGCAAGAACCTTGTAGCCGAAATACCCAACCTGCTTGCCTTGACTATCATCGCAAGGCGATGTGCTCGACCAGACCGAGCCGTCGGAGCATTTGCCATCGCCGTGCAGCGGGCCGTAGCGGTAGAAGAAGTCCGAGACGCCGCCAGGCAATTCAAGCTTCGTCTTGCCGTTGTCGCTCCATGCCGACTTGGGGATACCGCAAGGGCCCGTATCGGCATTTTGCGCGGTCCGGCAAAGCGCGCCGAGCGCGGGACCACTTGCGTTGCGGTCGGTTCCGTAGAGATGAATGGTCAGAACACTGCCATAATTCCCATAGGGCTGTCTCGCTGAACCGGCGGCGATTGTCCCGCCATTCTCTATCACCATCGATTGAGCCCAGAAGTGAGTGGCCGTGGGCTTAATCGTCTTATCAAGTTCATCGAACACGAGCCGACCTTTGTCGAGAACGTTGACGTTCTCGAAGTAGTACGTCTGATTAGGTTTGACGTGGCACTCGCCGTTGACCAGAAGGTCGGGCGGATTATTGACAACTCCCGCGCCCGGCAGAAATCCGCTTGAGCATGTGACCGTGGCGCCCTGTTGCGCGCGGCTTCCGGTTTCAGCCGAAAACGCCGGCGAGATTGAAAGTCCGAGCAATAGAAAGGCGCTGCAAGGGAGGCATTTGCGTAGGCCCGTCCGATTTCCTTTACGGTCGATATGCATCACGCATCCCCCTTCCCTGACCATTTCGTCGAGTAAATCCGAGCGATTAAATCAAGTCGTAAGTATTTTTGCTGTGCGCCTCAATCATTGGAAATTGAGGACGGATGTATTCATAAGAGAAACGCGAACGGGAAAGCAACGGGATTGTTTTACGTGGCCATCAAGACGTGTTTGTACGTTTGAAACCGCGTGCATCTGCAGCAGGCCTTTCGATTTGTTCTACCGCTCGCGAGGTCCGCCGCATGACCGTGCCGGCGCCGCTTATACACATCGTCGATGACGATCTGTCGTTTCGCACGTCGATGTCACGGTTATTGCGCGCGTCCGGCTCTATTTGCAGAAACCGTTTTCGTCCCATCTCTTGTTGAACGCCATCAGGAAGGCCACGACCTGAACGGTACCTCAAGGCGAAACGCGAGACCTGAATTAAACGGGCATTCGTTGGGGCGACTCCCAATTTGCATAAAATGCCGCGCGTTTCGCTTGTCGGCATTTACCGTTGGTGTCTTGCGATCATGCGACGCTATCGTCTGATGCACAGGGGCACGCCAAGCTCGATCTTCTTCAGGTCAGCTAACAGGCACACCTTAAATGAACGGAATCAATGCATAGTCGAACTGACGCCTAGATAGCGACGCTGGAGTCTCGCGTCAGCACTCAATTGAACGGCCGGAAGCGTAGCTGCAACTCTGCCTCCCAGCATGATAGCGACCGTGTCGGAAACGGAAGTGGCCACCCGCAGGTTCTGCTCAATCAACAAAAGACCGATCTTGTCGAGAGACAGCCTCTTCAGAACATCAATCAACTGATCGACAATCACCGGCGCCAATCCCTCCGAGGGTTCATCCATGATGACCAGCCTGGGATTACGAAGCAATGCGCGAGCTATCGCAAGCATCTGCTGCTCTCCACCCGACAATTGAGCGCCGCCGTTCGACCTCCTCTCCGCGAGTCGAGGGAAAGTGTCGTAGATCCGCTCCGGGGTCCATGCCGCTTTCTGGCCCCGGCTTGCGAGCTTGAGGTGCTCATCGACGGAGAGCGAGGGAAAGACTCGCCGCCCCTGCGGAACGATCGCGATTCCCCGCCGCGCGACCTGCATCGCAGATCTACGATCAAGAGACACGTTATCAAGTACGATAGCGCCGCTCCGAATCGGTATCATTCCCATAATGGCATAACAAAACGTCGTCTTTCCCATGCCGTTGCGCCCGACGACGGACACTGGCTTCTCGCCGACGTCGAGCGAGACCCCATGGAGAATCTCAGCGCGACCATAGTTGACGTGCAAATTGGTGACCGACAACATCACGCGGCCTCCCCCAGATAGATCGCCTGCACAGCGGAGTCGTGCTCGACTTTGTCCGGGGTCCGCTCGATCACGACCGCACCGTCCTTCATCAACGTAACAATATCAGCAATTGGCAAGGCAACATCCATATCGTGCTCGACAATCACCAGCGTCAAGGTGCGCGGCAGTTCATGCAATGTGCATAGCAGCTCTGGTCTGTCGCCGGGCGAAAGACCTGCGGCGGGCTCGTCCAGCATGAGAAGTTTCGGTCCCGCAGCGAGAGCCATACCAAGCTCCAACTGGCGGCGCTGCCCGTGCGATAGATCACGCACATCAGTATTGAGTTTATGGCGGATGCGCACACGGTCTGCGATTTCGCGCGCTCGCGCGAGATCGAGATCACTCGCTCTGGGACGCAGAAGCGAGAGCCTGTTTCCTTTGACACCACGTATAGCTAGAAAGATGTTGTCGAGCACGGTAAGCCCGTCAAACAGAAGCGAGCTTTGATAGGTACGCGCAATACCGGCGCGCGCACGCATATGCTGTTTCAGATGCGTGATGTCGCGCCCGAAATAGCGGATGGACCCAGCGCTCGGCGAATAATCACCGCAAACGACGTTAAAAAGCGTTGTCTTCCCGGCGCCGTTCGGCCCCAGAATAACGCGACGCTCACCACGAGCGACGGCAAGCTGAACACCCCAGAGAATCCGCGATCCTCCGAAGCTGAGACTGATTCCCGATAGCTCGAGGGCAAGTGGACTGGGTTGGGGCACTGCATCCGCAAGAAACGTCGAGACGACGGCGGCGCCCGATTGTCTCAAAGCTGTCATATCTTCACATTTCCGGTGTTGTTGCGGGATGGAGCGCCAAGCGCGACATACTTGTCTTCAGGAAATCCAAGCGTCTGGTTCACGTTCGGCACTTTTTTGAACACCACCGACTGCAACCGCTTGTCACGCACCTCGACCTTGGTGAGGAAATTGTCGGAAATTGCCTGCCTGTTGTGGTCAAGCTTCACCAGGGCATCGATATAGTTTTTGAATTCAAGCTTTCGCAACGCCTCACGAAAAGCCTCCTGGTTTCCGGAAAGATCGCCCTCTACGGCATTGAGGGCGAGCAGTGCCGCTTGCAAGTTGGTGGAATAGGAGAACGCAAGTGTGCCCGGTGTCTGCTGTCCGACATCTTTGCTCCAGCGCCTGACGTAGCGCGCCTGGAAGTCCTTCCAGACCGGGTTGTCGTAATAGTCCCCGATCGGGCCGGCGGAAATGGTGCCTTCAAGCACCTTGCGATGGGGGCCGCGGGCTGAGAACAGCGTCTGATCGGCAAGGAGGGTCCCGCCAAGAAGCGGCAGCGAGCCGCCAGCTTGCGCATACTGGGTAAGGAAGGCCAGTCCGTCGGACCCGCCATAGACGACATAGAGCGCGCCGGATGATTTTGGAATTTGCGCAATCAGTGAAGTGTAGTCGGACGTTCCAAACGGCGTCCAGAGATAGTTGAGTTTGCCGCCTGCCCGCGTGAACTCAAGACTAAATCCAAACACCTGTGAGTAAGGAAAGGCGTAGTCGGAGGCGACAACGGTCACTTCGTCGATCTTAAGAGTATTCTTGGTGTATTCACCGAGTCCTGCGGTCCATTGCGTGCCATCCGTGCTGAAGCGAAAATAGTTCGGCGACGAATTGCGGAGCGTGTTGTCCTGCGAGGCAGACGAACCATTGATAAAGGTCTTGTTCGGAACCGTGCGCGAATAATCCCGAACCGCGATACCCTCGGCCCCCGACAATGGCCCGATCACAACATCAGCGTGATCCTGCTCGATCAGCTTGCGGGTCCGTGCAAGCGCGACGTCCGGCTTGGCGTTCGAGGATTCCCGGATCCATTCGATCTTGCGACCGCCCGCTTTGTAACCAGCCTCTTCAAGAAGAAGCTCTATGACGCGATAAGAATCCTGCCCATTGACAGCAAGCGGTCCCTCCAGCGAAGCCAGTGTACCCAGTCTGATAGGAACTTGAGAGGCATGAACGGCCGGTGCGAAGACGGCAGAGCCGGCAATGGCCGCAGCTCCTTGAAGGATTTGCCTCCTGGTGGGATTGGTTGCCATGGTCATGATCCTCAAATGGTCATCTCGTTAAATAGCTGTGGTGGATTCCGAATGAGATGCGAATCTGCGATCGCGCAAAAAAGCTTTGCTACGCTCTATTAGGCCGATAATTCCGTCGGGAGAGGCAACCACGATCGTCAGAAAGACCACACCGATGAGTGTATTGAAACGATCGCGGTCGTAGATATCAGCAGCGAAAGTGTCGAAGATCGTGAAAATGAGTGCGCCTATGAACGCACCAATTGGATGACCAAAGCCGCCGATCACAGCCATGATTAAGATGCTGATCGTGGCATGGGTGGACACGGTACCTGGCGAGATTCCAATGTTGTAAAAGGCAAGCAGCACGCCGCCGACCCCTGCAATGAAGCCGGCAAGGCCAAACGCCGCAATTCGATGTAGAGCAACATTAAAACCGAGCGCTGAAACACGGCGCGGATTATCGCGAATGCCTTGCAGGACCAGCCCGAGGGGCGCGCGGCTGACATAGATCACAAGCGCGTAGAGGGCCGCGGCCACGACAAGAACCGCATAGAAGAAGATCGCGGGCGTACGCAAGGGAACACCCAAAATATCCGGACCCATTACATTGCGAATCCCCTCATAGCCGTTGAGAAACTCGACGTTGGCCTGCACGAAGAAGTAAAAGCTCACTGCGATCGCGAGCGTGATCATCAGCAGATAGATCTCGCGTGTTCGTACCGCGACGGCACCGATCACGACCCCCGCAATAGTCGAGAATACAAGCGCCAGAGCGATGGCAAGCGCATAAGGAAGCTGGAAGCGATTGGCCGGTATGGCATCCGGCACCGTCACGGCTATCGTGTATCCGGCAACGCCTGCGGCAACCATCTGGGCAAGCGAGATGAACCCGCCATAGTGAGCAAGGAACGTAAGCGAGAGCGCCACGATCCCGAAGATCATAGCCCGCACGAATATGTTGACCGTCCAGAACTCCGGTAGCACAGCCGGCAGCGAGACAAGGACGATCAGAAGAAGC
The DNA here is from genome assembly GCF_031453995.1 of Nitrobacter vulgaris. Classification (NCBI taxonomy): domain Bacteria; kingdom Pseudomonadati; phylum Pseudomonadota; class Alphaproteobacteria; order Hyphomicrobiales; family Nitrobacteraceae; genus Nitrobacter; species Nitrobacter vulgaris. Next base: position 60,643 of record NZ_JAVDPZ010000020.1, read on the forward strand.
GTCGACATCAAAGCGGGCGAGGCCAAGGATCGTCCGCTGAACGCTGCAGATGTGGGAACCGCATCACTCATGAGAACTTTCTTCCCAACAGGCCGCGAGGCCTGAACGCGAGCACTGCCACCATGATGAGCAGCGTAAGCATCACCGAGTAGGTCGGAAATAACGACTGTCCGAACTGCTCGGCCATGCCGACCAGAAGGGCGCCAAGCGCTGTCCCGGGCAAGGATCCCATGCCACCCACGATCACAACCACGAGTGAGGTCAGCAGGAATTCGATATCCTTCTCCTGGCCGAAGGGTTGTGCCGTCCCACCTACGACTCCGGCCAAACCGGCAAGAGCAGCGCCGATTGCAAAAACGACAACAGAGACGAGCGGGACGTTGACGCCTTGAGCCGACAGCATGGCACGATCATCGACACCGGCGCGCACGACGATGCCGAGCTTGGTCCGCTGTAAGATCAACCAGAGGCCGAAACCAACGCCGATCGCCACCACCACCTGAAACAGGCGAAAGGTTGAATACTGACCGCCTTGCACGAACGGGACCGGCACCGACCCAAACAAAATGTCGGGCGCGTAGAATTGCTGACTCAGTCCGCCAAAAATCGCCAGAAGCTGATCCGCAACGATGATGGAGATGCCGATCGTCACCAGCGTCTGGCGCAACTCCTGACCCTGCATCCAACCAAGAAAGACAACCTGCAGCACGACGCCAAGAATCGCCGATGCAGCCATGCCCACGACCAGAGCTACAATCCAGGCATATGCATTTCCGGCATCGTAAAGCGGATAAAAAACGGCAACGCCGGCGTAAGCACCGACAAGAAACAGCGTTCCGTGCGCCATGTTCACCGAGCGCATCAAGCCGAAGATCAGCGAAAATCCGATCGCTACAATGAAGTAGAGAGCGGAGACGGTAAGACCGTTGAGCGCCACCGTGAGAAACAATTCGAGGTTCAAGCTTCACGCTCCACCATTCGGACTCATCGCACGCTGTTCTTTGTGCGCGCACGTTTTATAGCAAACAGACCGCAGATTTATTTTACGTATTTTGCTTGTTGTTAAGTGATCTTGTCCGTCTGACTATTCGGCGTTCATACATAATCTTCTTTTGAGAGCGGCCGTGACGCCAATCAGATTCGAGCGCTTCGAATGGCGACCGGCGTTACGGAAGCCAATGCTTCTTCGGACTCGTTCCTGGGAAACAGGTGGCGCTTCAGACGTAACGGACACCATCGACGCTCCTGCTTTAGCATCTCACAATTCAGCCGGTCGATTCGCAGGGTGATCGATCGATGCTCGCAATTTGCAAATGGAAGCGCATCGACATGCTCTTCGCAGGATACTCGCGAGGCGGATGTTGAAAAAACAATTGCCAAACGTTTCAACGATCAAATCGCGGTCATTCGCCGGTTATAGCTTTCGGCGACAGAGTTATTCTTATTTTTCCAGGCAGCTTGACCACCATTCGAACGCGTGGCTCGATTGCAGGAGTACTTGGCACAGTCGTTGAAACGGATAACACGTCCATGGCCGACTACATTATTGAAACGTCTCAAGGCGCGGTGGGCCTAGTCGTTCGCAGCGGTCGCGGTTTCATGTTCTTTTCAGCAAAAAAGGAGTTCGACGTTCTTGAAGGCCAGCTGTTCACGAGTCCCGCGCGAGCCGTCAAGGCTGCAATCGGACACGAAACGAGGCGAGGAATCCGGTTTACGACATCCGCGAAATAAAGCGCGATGTTCTGCGTTGGAAAGTCAGTAAGCCACAAGACGTACGGCCGGCGCTTCTCGTTATCTCACGCCTATCATGACAGAGCTCCCGCCGCTTCTCTCTTCGACGATGCTTCGATTACCTTCGACGACAAGTCGACGCTGCCCCATGCGATCCGGCGCAACGGTCAGGAGGAGGATGTCGATCGCCTCAGCGGGGAAATGCAAAATATCGCTAGGCAGCGTTCACGCTCATGCGATTGTTCGCCCGCCCATTGCCTGAGAGTTCTCGGGCTAACCGACCCCGTAGCATAGCTAGAACCGCTGCCTCCTCGTAGCGATAGTGCTTTCTGCCTTTCGCGTCGCGGCCCGTGTCTTGAATGTGCCCGTACGCAAACTTGATGCGATAGCCAAAAGCTCCTACTGACGATTTCAATCCTGCCTCAGACTTGGCCCTCCGTCTGGCATCATATGCTCTTGCGCCGAGTGCGATGGAGAACCTTGGACACAGTCGCCTAGATTGTCGGCTCGATATTCGGATGAAGCGCTAAATGCTGCTACCAATCCGAATAGTTTGTTAATATTCGTCCCTTAGCGCCTAACGTATGAATGGCTGGTTCACATCGAAAGCCGTCGAACCCTCGGTTCAAAGCTGGGGCCGAGTGATCCTGCTGACGATCGCCGGGACGCTCTGCTGCGTCGTCTTGGCCTTTACGATCGACAGCTACTCCTTCAAGGAAGGCGTATGGAGATTGGGGACCAGCCCCGAGAATGATGTGATCATTCCCCTGCTGATCGCGCCACCGTTCTTTTTCTACCTTCTCAGCAAATTGCGCCAGCTGGCAATCGCGCATAAGCAACTGACAGTTATAGCCTCAACCGACGGCCTGACATCCTGTTTCAATCGCGCTGCATTCACGACCCTGGTAGACGCCTATCTTGAACGGGTGAACCAGCAGGAAAGGCGCTGCGATGGCGCGCTGCTAGTCATGGATGTCGATCACTTCAAAAACGTCAATGACAATTTCGGTCACGATGCAGGCGACGAGGCTCTCAAACTGATCGCTCAAAGCATCAGATCGACGCTGCGCGAAGTAGACCTTGTCGGTCGCATGGGCGGCGAGGAATTTAGCGTGTTCCTTCCAGGCATTGCTTCGGACCGGGTCGTCGTGGTTGCCGAGCGAATCCGGGAAACTGTGAAGGCTGCGGAATTTTGTTTCGAAGGGGTTTCCTGCGATCTCTCGATCAGCATCGGCGGAGCGACCTTTGTCCAAAGAACATCGTTCTCGGAGCTATACAAGCTCGCCGATAAACAGCTCTACGATGCAAAGCGGAAAGGGCGAAATCGAGTTGAGCTTTGTCAGTTAGCCAGCAGCGCTCCACTTTCAGCTGCGCATTGAACAAATCAGCGCGCGTATGACGAAGTGTATATGCGCCGCTTTCCGGCCATAGCCAGTGTCATAGCCAAGTCTCGACTTGCGCAGCAGCCCGCACGAACGTCTACAAGAAGCGAACGTGGCTTTGATGTGGCGGCTAGGTCATTCCAACGACCGCATGCATCGCTGCAATATCGGTCTCCGTGCCCGCAAACATCATCAGCGAAAACGCCACATCCGTCAGGTCACACCTCAGCAACTATTCTACGGCTACAATCGAGCCCTCGACCTCGCCGAAGCCAACGCGATAGCCGTCTCCCTGACACCAGCCGCGAATGCGGAGCGAATCGCCGTCTTCGAGGAACGAACGGCGCTCGCCACCATCAATCTCAAGCGGCGTGGTCCCGTTCCAGCTCAGCTCCAACATGCTGCCGTGCTCGGCCTTTTCGGGACCACTGATGGTGCCTGACCCCAAAAGATCGCCGACATTCATTGCGCAACCTGAGGAAGCATGATGCACGAGCTGCTGCACTGACGACCAGTACATGTATTTGAAATTGGTCCGGCAGATTCTGGCCGACTTTGCCATCTTCTCCGTTCGCAGGTCTACCTCGAGCCGTATGTCGTAATTGTTCGGTTGTGTCTGGTGCAGATAAGGCAACGGCGTCGGATCCTGCGCCGGACCGTGAACCCGAAACGGCTCCAATGCCTCGCGCGTCACGACCCACGGGCTGATCGAGGTGCCGAACGCCTTCGCCTGAAACGGCCCCAGCGGCACGTATTCCCATTGCTGGATGTCGCGCGCGCTCCAATCATTCAGCAGCGTGAAGCCGAAGATCATCTCTTCCGCTTGTCGTTCGGTCAACATCTCGCCCATCGCGGAGCCCTGCCCGATCACGACGCCCATTTCCAGTTCGAAATCGAGCCGCTTGCACGGGCCGAAGTTCGGAAGCTCCGCCGTTGGCGGCTTCAACTGCCCGCGTGGACGGCGGATCGGCGTGCCGCTGACTACGACGGTCGATGCCCGGCCATTGTAGCCGATAGGAATATGCAGCCAGTTCGGCAGCAATGGATTGGCCTTATCGCGGAACATGGTGCCGACATTGGTGGCGTGCTCCTTCGAGGAATAGAAATCAGTGAAGCCTGCGACGCGGATCGGCATATGCATTTGCGCGCGATTCTGGGGTACAAGCGCGCGCATGCGCAAGTCCGTGTTGTCGCGCAGTTCCGGATTATCATGACGCAGCAATTCGCTGATCCGTTCGCGCGTCTGCGACCACACCTTCGGTCCGAGCGCCATGAAGGCATTCAACGAAGGCTTTGCAAAAACTCCTCTAACCTCGTCGCAACGGATCAGACCGGCGGATTCCAGCACGGCGAGATCGAGAATCTGACTGCCAATCGCCACGCCGACGCGCAACTCCGGCTGCTCCGGCGTTGAGAACACCCCGTAAGGCAGGTTTTGGATCGGAAAGTCGGATGCCGCATCGACGTCAACGAAGGTGCGAAGCTTGGGATCGTTCAGGTGCATTTTCTCATCCGGATTGCTCTTGCTTACTATTCTGCGCGGCGCTCCCAGCCCAGTTCAGCAGCGGCTTCGGAAAGTCTCGTGGAGATATTTAATGATCGCAATCGACAGCGCCAGTTCAGGATCAGCGCTGACCTCGGCAGCCAGCCGGTTCAGCCGAAATGGCACGAATTTGAACAGGTCGAGCTTCGCAACGGATGCCGTGTCGGCGGCAAAATTCAGCGGCACTTTCATAGTTGCAGTTGCGACCATTTTAGCGATGGTCTAGCCTCTTTGCCAGATTTTCAATTGCGACGGAGCTTGATCCGGAGCGACCATGACCCAGCGGTCTGTCAGGCAATTTGCTTATCGCCCGCACCCCGATCAGGAGCGCACTGAAGGTAAAGCTGCGCACCATCCGGTCATCATCGTCGGTGCCGGGCCGATTGGCCTCTCACTCGCGATCGATTTGGCACAGCGCGGACAAGCCGTCGTACTGCTTGATGATACAGACAGGATCGGTGACGGGTCGCGGGCGATCTGTTTTTCCAAGCGATCGCTGGAATTGTGGGATCGCCTCGGTGTCGGCGAACGGATGGTCGAAAAGGGGATTGCCTGGAAAGTCGGCAAGATATTCCTCAAGGACGAGATGGTCTACCGGTTCGATCTGTTGCCCGAAGAAGGGCACAAGATGCCGGCTTTCATCAATCTTCAGCAGTATTATGCCGAAGCTTATCTGGTCGACCGCGTTCAGGAATTGCCGCTGATCAATCTGCGCTGGCGAAACAGGGTCGTTGGCCTGGAGCAGCACAACGACCACGCCGTTGTTGAGATTGAGACTCCGGACGGACGATACAAACTGAAATCTGATTTCGTGATCGCCTGCGATGGCGCACGATCGGCCTTGCGGGGTTTCGTGGGTGCGGATTTTTCCGGCGAATCCTTCAACGATCAATTTTTGATCGCAGACGTAAAAATGACGGCCGCGTTTCCAACCGAACGCTGGTTCTGGTTCGACCCGCCATTCCATTCCGGACAGTCCGCGCTGCTTCACCGCCAGCCCGACGACGTATGGCGCATCGATCTGCAACTTGGCCCAGACGCGGACCCCACCGTTGAACGGCTTCCGGAGAATGTGCGGCCGCGGATCGAACGCATGCTGGGACACAAGGAATTCGAATTCGAATGGATATCGATCTATAAGTTTCAATGTCGGCGCATGCAGAGGTTTATTCATGGGCGGGTTATCTTCGCAGGCGACTCCGCTCATCAGGTCTCCCCGTTTGGAGCACGCGGTGCGAATTCCGGGCTCGAGGATGCCGAAAACCTTGCCTGGAAGCTCGCCCTCGTCTTGCGGGGCAAGGCCGCGGTTTCTCTGCTCGATAGTTATGAGAGCGAGCGCAGCGCAGCGGCGGACGAAAATATTCGTGCGTCGACTCGCTCGACAGATTTCATTGCCCCCCATTCAAACCACGAACGGCGAATGCGTCATGCGGTGCTTCGACTTGCCAAGGAGGTCGACTTCGCCAGGCGCATGGTGAACGGCGGACGACTAGCAACGCCGTCAACTTACAATACGCCATTGTCTACCAGCGACGTCGACACATGGCGTGCCGGCCCACGTCCGGGCGCGCCGATCGTGGACGCGCCATTGACGGCAACGAGCGGCGACCGTGTTTATCTTACCGAAGCTTTCAAAGCAGCCTACGACAATTTTGTTCTGCTGGAATCCGGAAACGGATCGGCTCTCGATCCGCTTGATTGTCACTGCATCAGCATCGGACCCGATGCACCACTCCGCGACACATCCGGACTATTCGCGAAGCGCTATGATGCTTCCGATGGGTCCGCCTATTTGCTTCGACCGGATGGATACGTTGCGGCGCGGTTCAGACATCCCACGTTACCCGTAGTGCAAGCCGCAATCGCGCGGGCGAGTGCGCTAATCGAGGGCATGCCATGACGCTTTCGACGCAGTCCAACTTTCCTGACCCGGACGCCGCTTACCGCCTGGTGGTCGAGGCGCATCGTGGCCTGAGCGATGAGCAGAGCGCGTCGCTCGATACCGCCCTCGTTTTGATTCTTGCCAATCATATCGGGGATGTAGAGGTCCTTCGCGAGGCGGTTTTGTTAGCAAAGCGACGCCTCGGGAATGATCAGTGCGGGTGAGTGGAGTTCGAAGACGAAAGAAAACAAATGAGCGCCAAGAGTTTCGCTTCCACGACTGATATGGCGGAGAAGAAAATCACATTCTCCGAAATCGGCCCAGACATTTATGCGTTTACCGCCGAGGGCGATCCAAATACGGCGGTCATTGTCGGCGACGACGGCTGCATTGTGTTTGACGCGCAGGCGACGCCCGCGATGGCGACCAGCGTCGTCGAACGCGTCAGGACCGTAACCGACAAACCCATCAAGTATGTTGTTCTATCGCACTACCATGCAGTGCGCGTGCTCGGCGCTTCTGCATATCACGCACAGGGAATCGTCGCCTCGAAAGAAACGCACAGGTTGATCGAAGAGCGTGGACAACAGGATTGGGAATCCGAATTCGGCCGGTTTCCACGGCTATTCCGTGATGCCGCAAGCATCCCGGGTCTAACTTGGCCGACACTTACGTTCGAGACTGAGATGACAATCTATCTCGGCAAGCGCGCGGTGAGGTTGATGCATCTGGGCGCCGGCCACACATCCGGAGATATCGTGGCATGGGTCCCCGATGCGCAAGTGATGTGCTCAGGCGATCTGATTGAATACCATTCCGCTTGCTATTGCGGAGATGCCTATTTGCGTGAATGGCCGATGACCTTGAATGAAATTCGCAAATTCAATCCCAAGGCGGTCGCTCCCGGCCGCGGTGACGCCCTCAATGGACAGTCCATCACACGGGAGGCAATTGCGATGACTCGCGATTTCGTCACTGCATTGTATGGCTCGGCAGAATTGTCCGTCGCCAAAGGGCACAGCCTGAAGGAAACGGTCGCTGCGACACGCGAAATCATGGACCCGAAATTCTCGACCTTCGCCATTTATGAACACTGCCTGCCGTTCAACGTCTCCCGGGCTTTCGATGAGGCATCGGGCATCGACAACCCGGTGATCTGGACCGCGGACCGTGACCGCGAGATGTGGGCGGCCATTCAAGGAGGATAAGGCGATGAACACCAATTTCGCTCCTGTCGCCGTCAATCGCAGCAGTGCCAACGTGACACCCGGCTATATGTCGGGCTTTGGTAATAGCTTCGAGACCGAAGCACTACCGGGCGCATTGCCGATCGGTCGCAATTCACCTCAACGCTGCGCTTACGGATTGTACGCCGAACAACTGTCCGGCTCGCCGTTCACCGCGCCACGCGGCGCCAACGAACGCTCGTGGCTTTATCGTATCCGCCCTTCGGTTCGTCATTCCGGGCGTTTCGTTAAGGCCGATGCAAGACTCTGGCGCACAGCGCCGTGCCTCGAGCATGACATGCCGATCGCGCAACTGCGCTGGGACCCCACGCCCATCCCAGAGGACGAGCTGACCTTCGTGCAGAGCGTGCGGACGATGACCACCGCGGGCGACGCCCACACTCAGGTCGGCATGGCCGCGCATATCTATCTCATTACGAAATCCATGGTCGATCAGCTTTTTTACAATGCCGATGGCGAGATGCTGTTCGTACCGCAGGAGGGCAGCCTTCGCTTCGTCACTGAATTCGGCGTGATCGACGCCGAGCCGGGCGAAATTGCCGTCATTCCGCGCGGCGTCAAGTTTCGCGTCGAAATTCCATTCGGCCCTGCGCGCGGTTATCTGTGCGAGAACTACGGCGGCGCGTTCACGCTGCCTGAACGGGGACCCATCGGCGCGAATTGTCTTGCCAATTCACGCGACTTTCTTACCCCCGTCGCCGCTTATGAGGATGACGACAGGCCAACCGAGCTGTTCGTGAAATGGGGTGGAGCGTTATGGTCCACAACTCTGCCTCACTCGCCGATTGATGTCGTGGCATGGCACGGCAATTATGCGCCCTATAAGTACGATTTAAGGGCGTTCTCGCCAATCGGTGCAATCGGCTTCGATCACCCCGATCCATCGATCTTCACCGTGCTGACGTCGCCTTCGGAAATCGCCGGCACGGCGAATATCGATTTCGTGATTTTCCCGGAGCGCTGGGCGGTCGCGGAAAACACGTTCCGTCCACCCTGGTATCATATGAACATCATGTCCGAGTTTATGGGCTTGATCTACGGCGTTTACGACGCCAAGCCGCAGGGATTCCTACCTGGCGGCATTAGCCTGCATAATTGCATGCTTCCTCACGGGCCCGACCGCGAGGCGTTCGACCATGCCAGCAATACCGAACTTAAGCCCGTCAAGCTAACCGGCACGATGGCCTTCATGTTCGAGACACGCTTTCCACAGCGCGTGACCGAATATGCCGCAACATCCGACGCGCTGCAGGACGACTATGCGGATTGTTGGCAAGGGCTTGAGCGCCGTTTCGATCCGACCAAGCCGTAAGGTGCAACCGCGAGATGAACAACAGCGACGCTTTGCTATACGGATACTTCCGGTCAACCGCAGCCTACCGCGTCCGCATAGCGCTCGGACTCAAGGGATTGAGCGCGGAGACCAAATTCGTACATTTACGCAAAGGCGAACAAGCCCAGCAGGCCTATCGCGACATCAACCCGGCTGGACTGGTGCCCTATTGGATCGAGGGCGACTTTCGCCTCGCTCAATCACTCGCGATCATCGAATATCTCGATGAAACGCACCCGGCTCCCCCTTTGCTGCCATCCAGCCCGAAAGCACGCGCTATCGCGCGCGAAATCGCGCTGGTGGTGACAAGCGACATTCATCCCATCGGAAACCTCCGTGTTTTGAATCGGCTGGCCGAAATGGGAGTCGATGAGGCCGCCCGCACAACATGGTCGCAGCACTGGATCAAAGTCGGGTTCGAAGCAATCGAAGCCCGTCTTGCGCACCTGCCGGGGCCCTTTGCGCTCGGTGAACAGCCGACGGTAGCCGATATTTGCATTATCCCGCAGGTGTTTAATGCGCGACGTTTCGGTGTTGATCTTTCTCCATACAAACGAATCCTTGAGATCGACGCGACAGCGTCCGGTCTCAAGGCATTTGCCATGGCTGAACCAGGCCGTCAGCCCGACGCAGAATAGAACTCGGAATAAAGGAACTAGTTGGCCCCCGCGACGCCGCGGGTCGGATCCATGTCGTTGCCGGCGGAGAACAAAATAGAAAACCCCGCGCATCGTTGCTCGATAGCACCAAGGACCGGGAGCGCTCGGCACCACGTAGCGCATAGGCTTCTCTGCTAGATGGGAAGATACTTAGCCTTTAGCAGCCTCCGCCCACCTACGAATCGACGAGTTTCGCATCCTCAAGTACCACCTTGTCTTCAATTTCCGCCGCCGTTCCATCAGCCTCCTTGATGATGCCATCAATCGCCGGACAGTGCGTGCCCCCGAGGCTGCTTGCCAAGCTTCCATGGTTCGCAGTTCGGTAAGCCGGTCCGCAGATTGAGGGTATTCGCGGGAGATGTTTTGGCGCCCGGCCCGGCGCAACCCATTCAGGGTCGGTCCGTTAAATGGTAATGGTGCGAACCTCGACCAATGATCGCTCCCTGGCAACCAAATTAAAGTTATAGCTAATTGATAGGTATTTCCTCGTTCAGAGCCAAGGCCGCTGGTGCTTAATGCAACACGTCGCGTGTCCGATCAATCGGGACGCCGCCAGAGTATTGTTAAACGTTTCGCCGTAATCTGGAGGGAGAAGTGATGGGAGGATGATTGTGGTTCAACACTCTCACGGGCCGAATGATCTCGGTGAGGTAGAGGTAGTCAAATCCGAAACGGGATTCATTCACTACGCGCTCGATGTCACGGCCATCGTGGCCATTACCAATGTTCAGGGCACAATCACACACGTCAACAATAAATTCTGTGAAATTTCGGGCTATTCGCAACACGAACTTATCGGGCAAAATCACCGACTCCTGCGCTCGGATGCTCATGACAAGGCGTTCTTTCGCGAAATGTACCGGCAGATCGCCCGAGGGCAGGTATGGCGCGGCGAAATCTGCAATCGTCGGAAGGATGGGACAACCTATTGGGTCGATACGACTATCGTTCCCCATCTGAATGCCGCCGGCAATCCGGATAGTTACACATCTATTCGCTTTGACGTTACGAGGCGCCATCAGATTGAGGAAGACTTGCGTCATGCCGTCAGTACAGACGCCTTAACCGGCACTGCCAATCGAAGACGGTTTCAGGAGTATCTGATGACCACGCTCGAACTGAGCAATTCCATTCACACTTCGGTTTACCTAGCCCTGATCGATATCGATGCCTTCAAAGAAATCAACGATACGTTCGGCCATGTTGCTGGCGATAATCTCCTCAAAAATTTTGCAGAGCGGCTTCG
>NZ_JAVDPZ010000021.1:0-69961 GCF_031453995.1 Nitrobacter vulgaris
ACCCGATACGACAGGCGAACAGAACACTTCACAGGCTTCATCAAGCTCGCAGCAGCCATGATATGGATGCGATGAATGTCGATCGGTTCTAGGGCTTCAGCGTCTCCAGAAAACGCACTGGCTCGCCCGCGGAAGCGGTCGCCAGCTCTCCCTGCCACATCACGCGGCGGCCGCGCACGAAAGTGCCGACCGGCCAGCCCGTCACGTCGACACCGTCATAGGGCGTCCAGCCTACGCGCGACGCCACCCATTTGTTCGTAATGGTCTCGGTCCGGCTGAGATCGACCACAGTGAAATCGGCATCGTAGCCGGCCGCGATCCGTCCCTTGCAAGCGATGTTGAACAGCCGCGCCGGACCGGCGCTGGTGAGATCGACAAAGCGCGCCAGCGATAGGCGGCCCGCATTGACGTGATCCAGCATCAAAGGCACCAGCGTCTGCACGCCGGTCATGCCCGACGGCGATGCCGGATAGGTCTTCCGCTTCTCTTCCAGCGTATGCGGTGCGTGATCGGAGCCGAGCACATCGATGATGCCCTGCTCGATGCCCTTCCATATCCCTGAGCGATGAGCCGCATCGCGCACCGGCGGATTCATCTGCGCCAGCGTGCCAAGTTGCTCATAGCATCCGGGGGCGGCCATGGTCAGGTGATGTGGTGTCGCCTCGCAGGAGGCCACATCCTTGTGGTCGCGCAGATACTCGATCTCTTCCTTGGTCGAAATATGCAGCACATGAATGCGCTTTCCAGTCTCGCGGGCGAGAGTAACGAGCCGCTGCGTCGCCAGTAGCGCGGCGGTCTCGTCGCGCCACACCGGATGCGAGCGCGGATCACCGTCGACGCGCAAATTCTTGCGCTCGTTCAGACGGTATTCGTCCTCGGCGTGAAACGCGGCACGGCGGCGGATCACGTTGAAGATTTTCCGCAGACTGTCGTCATCCTCGACCAGCAGCGCGCCGGTGGACGATCCGACGAACACCTTGACGCCGGCGCAGCCGGGAGCGCGTTCCAGTTCGGGCAGATCCTGCACATTCTCGCGGGTGCCGCCTATGAAGAATGCGAAATCGCAATGCATCCGATGATGCGCCGCCTTCATCTTCGCGGCGAAGGTTTCCGCCGTGACTGTCAGAGGATTGGTGTTCGGCATCTCGAACACCGCAGTCACGCCGCCCATCACCGCGCTGCGCGAGCCGGTTTCGAGGTCTTCCTTGTGCGTCAGTCCCGGCTCGCGGAAATGCACCTGGGTGTCGATCACGCCGGGCAGGATATGCAGCCCCCGGCAGTCGATGACCTCGCCCGCGTCGGCTTGGCCAAGTCCGCCGATCGCCGCGATGCGGCCGTTTGAAACGGCGATGTCACCGACCCCCTCGCCGTCCTGATTGACGATGGTGCCGGATCTCAGAATCACGTCAAATGTCTTGGTCATTGTTCCCAAAAGCTTTCCGCGCGGCCGCGCGGACCTTGTTGCCCGCACCTTAGCGGCTTACGTTCCGAAAGCGAAATCCGGCACGCAGGTTTCCCCCGGGGGAGGACTGCGCGGGAAAACCGCCAAGAGAACAACGCCCGAACCAAGAGAAGTGTCATGAAAGCAGCGTTTCTTCCCGACCGGGGCGTGGTGAAGGTCAGCGGCGACGACGCCCGCAATTTTCTCAACGGTCTGGTGACCACGGACGTGACCAAGGTTGAGCCGGGGCTTGGGCGATTTGGCGCGCTGCTGACGCCGCAAGGCAAGATCACCTTCGATTTCCTCATCACCGAAGCGCAGGCCGGTCACGGCGGCGGCTTTCTTATCGATTGCCCGTTGCCGCTAGCTCAGCCGCTCGCGACCAAGCTGGGTTTTTACAAGCTGCGCGCCAAGGTCACGGTCGAAAACCTTTCGGGCAAGCTCGGCGTGCTGGCGGCCTGGGACGGCGAACCCGCCATGCACCCCGACCTGACCTTCGCAGACCCGCGCAGCGACAAGCTCGGCTGGCGCATTCTCGCGCCGGAAGAACTCGCGGCCCGAGCAGCCAATGTGATCGGCGCCGAACTGGTCGAAAGCGCCGACTATGAGGCTCACAGGATCGCCGCGGGCGTGCCGAGCGGCGGACTGGATTTCACGTTCGGCGATGCTTTTCCGCATGAAGCCAATATGGACCGGCTACACGGCGTCGATTTCGACAAAGGCTGCTATGTCGGTCAGGAAGTGGTTTCACGCATGGAGCATCGCGGCACTGCGCGCAGCCGGATTGTGCGAGTGCGCCTGGACAATAGCGCCCCCGAGCCAGGGGCGGCCGTGGTCGCGGGGGAGAAGTCCGTAGGCACCATGGGCTCGTCGGCAGCGGACCAGGGTCTTGCGCTGCTGCGGCTGGATCGCGCCGCCGACGCGATCGAGGCCGGGATTCCGTTGACCGCGGGCGGCGTCCCGATCCATGTCGCCGAACCGGACGATCTGAAGCTATCGGCGAAGAATACTGTCGCATGACGCAATCCGCGCGTATGCATGCCGACGGCCTCGCCCGCTGTCCGTGGCCCGGCGACGACCCGCTCTATCTCGCCTATCACGACACCGAGTGGGGCATACCCGAATATGACGACCGCGCGCTGTTTGAAAAGCTGGTCCTCGACGGCTTTCAAGCCGGTCTGTCGTGGATCACGATTTTGCGCAAGCGCGACAACTTCCGCCGCGCCTTCGAGGGCTTCAACCCTGAGACAATCGCCCGCTACGACGAGAAGAAGGTCCACGCGCTGATGGACGATGCGGGAATCGTACGCAATCGGGCTAAAATCGAGGGCGCCATCACCAGCGCGAGGTCCTACCTGGCGATCATGGAGCAGGGTCCAGGCTTTTCCGCGCTGCTGTGGAATTTCATGGACGGTCAACCGAGGGTCAATCGGTTCAAGACCACCGCGACCGTACCGACCTCGACACCGCTGTCGATCAAAATCTCGAAGGAATTGACATCGCGCGGATTCAAGTTCGTCGGGCCCACGATCGTGTATGCCTTCATGCAGGCAACAGGCATGGTCAACGACCATCTGATGACATGCCATTGCCATGAGACGTGCGGCAAGCAGGCGCGCAAGCCACGTTCCGCTGCGCAATGACGAGACGGGTTTCGAAGACCGCGACGCGCGCATGGCAGCGGATGCTGTCCGGGCGGCGGCTCGACCTGCTCGATCCCTCGCCGCTCGACATCGAGATCGCCGATATCGCGCATGGCCTCGCCCGCGTCGCGCGATGGAACGGCCAGACCCACGGCGCGCATATTTTCTCGGTCGCGCAGCACACGCTGCTGGTCGAGGCCGTGATGCGCGAGCACACGCCACGCGTCGATATCCGGGTGCGGCTGGCGGCGCTGCTGCATGACGCGCCGGAATATGTCATCGGCGACATGATCTCACCATTCAAGGCGGTGATCGGCGGTTCCTACAAGGCGGTGGAGAAGCGGCTGCTGTCGGCGATCCACATCCGCTTCGGACTGCCACCAGCATTGCCCGCCGACATCGAGCAGCAGATCAAGGATGCCGACATGGGCGCGGCCTATCTCGAAGCGACCCATCTCGCGGGCTTCTCGGAGCCCGAGGCGAAGCGGCTGTTCGGCAGCGATCCGGGCCTTCCGGAGGCGATGATCGAGGATTATCTGACGCCGTGGCCGGCGAGCGAGGCCGAGAACCGGTTCCTGGCGCGATTCCAGAGCCTGTGCGGTTAGAGCGGGATCAGGATAAGTATTTGGCGCCTGCGTCCCGCCCAAAAATATCGGAACCGCATCATCTTCGCGGACCGCCTTTTGTCCCAAGGCGCTCCGGCCTATAATCTCCCGAAAACTCGGGAACGCCATGATCCACGTCTGCTCGCTTGCCGCGCTTGCGCAAACCGTGAAAACCAGCGGTGCCAGCCATGTCCTCACTGTCATGGCGAACGTCGATCAGGTGCGGCGGCCGCACTCGATTCTCGAGGCTAATCATCTGAAGGTGTCGATGGACGACATCAACGAACCCGTGGATGGTTTCGTCGCGCCGAACGACGATCATATCATGCAGGTTCTGACGTTCATCCGTGGCTGGGATCGCAAGGCGCCGCTGGTGGTGCATTGCTACGCCGGGATCAGCCGGTCGACCGCGAGCGCTTTCACCGCCGCCTGCGCGCTCAACCCGCATCGCGACGAGATCTCCATCGCACGTCAGATCCGAGCGGCCTCGCCAATCGCGCAGCCGAATCGCCTGATCGTAGCGCTGGCAGACAAAGCTCTTGGACGTGGAGGACGAATGCTGCACGCGGTCGACGAAATGGGTCCCGGCGATATGACGATCGAAGGCCGACCGTTCCGCATCGATCTGGAATAATCGATATTATGCTTTTCGCGGAAAAGCGGCTCGCGACCCAGCGCGATCGGTGTGTCTACCGAACTTAATCGGTGGAACGTCGTAGTTCCAAAGCGCCTTCGACCTTGGCCGGCCTGGCTTCCGGCTTGACGGGCTCAAGCCTGGCGCTCTCGACCCTCGGGGTTTCGACACGCGCGGTCACTTCCGTGTTCGACGCATCGGCCGTGCGCGAAACCCTGCGGCGGGCATACGGGTGTGCAGCGGCGCGCGCCAGCAGCATCTGCCTGCCCCCCTGATGGTCGAAGTCGCAATACGCAAAGCCCATGCCCGATACCGAACCGCGGAAGCTGGCTTCGCTCTTCTTGTCGAGGTTGAAGCACGGTTCGAACGGAAGACCCTTGATCGACGCGCAAACCGCCTGACCGCGCACCTGTAATGTATTGCCCGGCAGCCTCATGTGGCGAACCGGACCTTCGCCGCTGAACTGCACTGCGCCGGCTGCGCCCCCGTCCTCGAACACCCGGCCGGCGCCACGCGTACCGTCGAAGCAGGTAAACGCGAAAACCTTGCCGGATACGAACCGTTTGGCCTCGTTGGCATTCATGAGGTGACCGGCCATTGCCGGTGCGGCGATCGCACCTGCAACCAGGACTCCTGACACGAAACGCGCGAGCATACTGCAACTCCGACAACTTGATCGCGGGATGGCGCCGATGGCCGACCTTTACCCGCTCCTTACCATACTAACCGTGGCAACATTGGAGCAGCTTGGTTGGTAAAGTCTGAATATCCTAGGAAACTTTCACCACGAGGCGCCCGCGAACTTCGCCCGCGAGAATCCTGGTGACGGCTGGATCAACGCTTCCAGACGAATTTCATAAGTTATTTCAGATATTTCTAACAATAGAGATCATTCGCAAGCCGCCAGCCAGTCGCCCTTGATCCGCGCCTTACTCCGCCTAGGATCCAAAATGACAGTGGCCGTCTTTTGGCGATTGCGCCGGCGACTCTACCGCCGGGCAGAGCTACCAAATTCAGCCGAACTGTGAGCTGCCTCGGCGAGTCTGGCGGAGATTTCGGCGGTCTGAGCCGTTGTGCCCCAACTCGGCGCATCCTTGCCGTCGCCCCACGCGCGCGGACGGTAGAAGGTATGAACACCAGTGCGGTACATTTTCTTCATTTCGCGCACCCAGGAAGGATGCACCCAATAGGCGTGATAGTGCGTCGACTTGCCGACTTCCGACAGCCACAGCCGTCCGTCAAGAGTGGCCTTCGCTATCCTCCGGGCGCGATCCCACATGTCCGGCTCGGTGACGACGTCGCGAATGCCGTCGCAGGCAAACGTGAATTGGCAGGCCAAACGACGATTTGCGTTCTGGTAGACTGCGCCGCACACCGTGGTCGGATAGTAACCCGAGAACACGCGGTTCATAACCACCTGAGCAACCGCGATCTGGCCGCGAACCGCTTCGCCGCGCGCTTCGAAATAAACCGCCTCCGCGAGGCATTTTTCCTGCTTGGCGCGCTTCTTGTCATCCAGAAGACCGAGCCGCTCGGCCGGCGTTTTGACCTCGCCCTTGCCGACCACGGTTTCGCCGGCTTTTGCAGAATCCCGCTGCGGCGGCCGGGATGCCTTCATGTCGGGATCCGCTGCCAGGGCCGGCATCACGATCATGGGTTCTTCGCCGGGGCGCCAATGTTCCAAACCTTCACTTGCGACACCTAGTGCCGAACTGCCGAAGTACAGGCTTGCCGTCTTGATGGAAAACTCGTCGGTGGAAGGTTGCGGCCTCTCAACCGCTTTGTCAGCCTCAAGATCGTCTGACGGCTGCACATCGAGCGGAATATCGTATTGCGGCAAAGGAGGTGCATTCAGGGCTTCCGCCAGTTCGGGATCGAGCCCCGAGGGTTCCCCGTCATGACGGGTCGTCGCCGTCTTTGCCCCGAACACCGACGCATTGGACGTTGAGGGGGCCTGCGGCGCAGCATCCGTCGGCGCAATGGGCGGCGGCTCCGGCGCAACGAGGGCTAAACGGTCGCCCTTCAGCGTCCGATCGACCTTGGGGAAATCCGAAGCGCTATAGCGTGGCGGCGGCCGCGTCAGCCGGGTGCGCGCGGCAGCACCAACGCCTTCATCGAGACTCGCAAGCAGGAGTGTGGCCGCGCGCGGTACCGATGTGCCGACCGGACGCCCGAAATTGAAGGTCGCGACCTGAATGGAGCTGACCGCGTTGGCGGAAACACGCCTTTGCCAGCGTTCGGCGACACCCGGCTGCCTCGCAAGCAAGGACGCAATATCCTGATATCCGACTTCGTTCGGGATCAATGCGAAGACGCAGAGACCGAAACCGAAGAGCGCAAGATGCGCGCTCTTCGGTTGGTTACGCAACACAGACATCGACACGCTCACGCAACGCCACACACGCGATCGATTTGTACGTTTAGTCCATTTCGATCGATCTCGGTAATATCCAATTAAAGTTGCGAGGGCGTTAATCGGCGATGCAAGGGCACAACAGGCAAGAGGCATCCGAAAGCGCGCGCGAATATCGGGAGCGTTGGTAAACAACGCCTCGAGCGAAATAGTAAAGATACGGTCAACGCTTGATTCGCCGCGGATGACGCGCAGGCGGTTCACCGGCAGCGCATGATCTTATCTGAAAACCTGCTTCTGCTTTCGGGATCTGATTTAGGCGGCCGGCAGGCCTTCCGATCATGACCGTCCATCATCCACTCGGCTCGCGACGATCTTGCCGAGCGCCGCATGAGCGGCGGCCAGACGCGCGATCGGCACGCGGTATGGTGAGCATGACACATAGTTCAATCCGATCTCGTGACAGAATGCCACCGAAACGGGATCGCCGCCGTGTTCGCCGCAGATGCCCACCTTGAGATTTGGCCGGGTCTTGCGGCCACGCGCGACGCCAATCTTCACCAGTTCTCCGACACCGCCGCGATCCACCGAGATGAATGGATCGATCTCCAAAATTCCCTTCGCGATATAGGCGCCAAGGAAGCTCGCCGCGTCGTCGCGGCTGATGCCAAACGTGGTCTGCGTGAGGTCGTTGGTGCCGAACGAAAAGAACTCCGCCGTTTCGGCGATCTCTCCTGCCGCCAGACAGGCGCGCGGCAATTCGATCATGGTGCCGACCTGGTAAGCCGGCTTGCCGCCGGTTTCGCGTGTCACCGATTGCGCGGTCATATCGATCCGCGTCTTGACCAGATCGAACTCCGCCTTGGTCGCGATGAGCGGCACCATGACTTCAACGGCGACGGCCTTGCCGGTGCGCTTTTCGGCCTCGATCGCCGCCTCGAAGATCGCCCGCGCCTGCATTTCGGCGATCTCGGGATAAACGATGGCAAGGCGGCACCCACGAAAGCCAAGCATGGGATTGAATTCGGCGAGATTGCGAGCACGGTCAGCCAGCTTGCGCGGATCGGTATTCATCGCACGCGCGACTTCCTCGATCTCGGCCTGCGTATGCGGCAAAAATTCATGGAGCGGAGGATCAAGCAATCGGATCGTGACCGGCAGGCCCTTCATGATCTCGAACAACTCGACGAAATCGGCGCGCTGCATCGGTAACAGCTTCGACAGCGCGGCGCGGCGCGCCTGCTCGTCTTCCGCCAGAATCATTTCTCGCACCGTACGGATGCGAGTCTCCTCGAAGAACATGTGCTCGGTGCGGCACAGACCGATTCCCTCGGCACCAAACCTCACCGCCGTTCGCGCGTCGGCTGACGTGTCGCCGTTGACCCGGATGCCGAGCTTGCGAATCTCGTCGGCCCAGCCCATCAGCGTACCGAACTCACCGGACAGCTCCGGCTCGATCATCGACATCTGTCCCGCCAGCACCTCGCCGAGCGAACCGTCGATGGTGATGACGTCACCGACCTTGAAGGTGCGATCTCCGACTGCCATGGTGCCGCGTCCATAATCGACGCGGATGCTGCCGCAGCCGGAAACGCAGGGCTTGCCCATGCCGCGCGCGACCACCGCCGCGTGCGAGGTCATGCCGCCGCGCGTCGTCAAAATACCCTCAGCGGCATGCATACCGTGGATGTCTTCCGGACTGGTCTCGATCCGTACCAAGATAACCTTGCGGCCGCCAGCCTGCAGCTTGGTTGCCTCCTCCGAAGAAAACACGATCTCACCCGCAGCCGCGCCGGGCGACGCCGGCAAGCCGGTGGCAACCACGTCGCGCTGTGCGCTGGGATCGATGGTCGGATGCAGCAACTGATCAAGCGAGGCCGGATCGATACGGACCACCGCATCTTTCCTGGAGATCAGGCCCTCATTGGCAAGTTCGACCGCGATGCGCAACGCGGCGCGCGCGGTACGTTTACCGCTTCGGGTCTGGAGCATCCACAGCTTGCCATCCTCGACCGTGAACTCCATGTCCTGCATGTCGCGATAGTGCTTTTCGAGCAACCTGTAGATGCGCGTCAACTCCTTGAAGGATTCGGGCATTGCCGTTTCCATCGACGGCTTGTCGGACCCGGACTCCTTGCGCGCCGCCTCGGTGAGGTCCTGCGGCGTGCGGATGCCTGCCACCACGTCCTCGCCCTGAGCGTTGATGAGAAACTCACCATAGAGCCGGCTTTCGCCGGTGGACGGATTGCGCGTGAACGCCACGCCGGTTGCCGATGTCTCACCCAGATTGCCAAACACCATGGCCTGCACGCTGACGGCGGTGCCCCACGACTCCGGAATATTGTGCAGGCTGCGATAAGTGACCGCCCGCGCATTCATCCAGGACGAGAACACTGCGCCGATCGCGCCCCACAGCTGCTCATAAGGATCTTGCGGAAAATCCTTGCCGGTCTCGCGTGCAACAGCCGTCTTGTACTTGCCCACCACCTCGACCCAGTCGTCGCCGGTCAGGTCCGTGTCAAGCGAATAGCCCCTGCCATCCTTGAACGTATCCAGAATGTCTTCGAAGTGATGATGCGCGAAGCCAAGCACGACATCCGAATACATAGTGATGAAGCGGCGATAGCTATCATAAGCAAATCGCCGATCGCCAGAGAGCGCGGCCATAGCTTCGACGGTCTTGTCATTGAGGCCGAGATTGAGCACCGTATCCATCATGCCGGGCATCGAGGCGCGCGCTCCCGATCGCACCGAGACCAAAAGCGGATTGGCCGCGTCACCGAACACCTTGCCGGTTATTTTTGCGACGTACTGCAGTGCTTTTTCGACCTGTGGCTTCAGCTCCTTCGGATAGGATTTGTCATGCGCATAGAAAACCGCGCATACCGAGGTGGTAATCGTGAAGCCGGGAGGCACTGGCAAACCGAGATTTGCCATCTCGGCGAGATTGGCACCCTTGCCGCCGAGCAGCTCCTTCAGTTCTGCTTTGCCCTCCGCCTTGCCGTCTCCAAACGTATAGACCCACTTGCCCCTCGCCGGCGGCGTTGCGTTATTCGTCGCCTTCCCCGTGCCGGCGGAATTTCGCTTTTTCGCCCGGGATTTTGTAGATGTTTTTGATTTCGTTGCAGGCTTTTTCGACTTCGAGGCAGCTTTGGCCATGGTTTGAAACCATTCCTCGTAAGGGAAACCGTGCGCGCCTTACACCACGTTTCGACAACGCCGCGCAAGCTACGCGAACTGCCTTGTCCTGAAGTGATATCGACGCACAATTCAAGTTCGGAGCACAACGCAAAACAGCCCGGCTTGCGCCGGGCTGTTTGATTTAGACGTCGATGGATAGCACCGAACGTTCGGCGCTCAGGCCTGTGGCTGCGGTTCGAGACCTGGATCGGGTTCCGGGCGCGGACGTGTTTTGCCGGCAGGCGGCACCGCCGACGTGCGCGGTGTCGCAGGCTCCAGCACCGATTCCCGGTTCGGCTTCTTGCCGTTGAGCAGATCGGTGATCTCATCGCCGGTCAAGGTTTCGAACTCAAGCAAGCCCTTGGCCAGCGTCTCCAGATCGGCACGCTTCTCGCCAAGAATGCGGGTCGCGTCCTTGTAACCGGTCTCGACCAGACGCCTGACTTCGGAGTCGATCTTCTGGGCGGTCGCCTCGGACACGTTCTGCTGGCGGTTGACCTGCATGCCGAGAAACACCTCGTCATTGTTCTCGCCATAGGACACGGTGCCGAGTTCTTTCGAGAGGCCCCAGCGCGTCACCATCATGCGCGCAAGACGCGTCGCCTGATCGATGTCGGACGCAGCACCGGAGGTCACCTTCTCGTGGCCGAAAATCATTTCCTCTGCCACGCGCCCGCCCATCATGATCGCAAGTCGCGAGGTCATCTGCTCCAGCGACATCGATAGCTTGTCGCGTTCGGGAAGTTGCATCACCATGCCCAACGCCCGGCCCCGCGGAATAATGGTCGCCTTGTGTATCGGATCGGTAGCGATGACATTAAGGCCGACGATGGCGTGACCGCCCTCGTGATAGGCCGTCAGCATTTTTTCTTCCTCAGTCATGACGAGCGACTTGCGCTCGGCGCCCATCATCACCTTGTCCTTGGCTTCCTCGAACTCGGCCTGCGTCACCATGCGCTTGTTGCGGCGGGCGGCCGTCAGCGCCGCCTCGTTGACGAGATTCATCAGATCCGCGCCAGAGAAACCGGGCGTACCGCGGGCGACGGTCTTGAGGTTGACATCGGGTGCCAGCGGCACCTTGCGAACGTGAACCTTGAGAATCTGTTCGCGGCCGACGACGTCCGGGTTCGGCACCACGACCTGACGGTCGAAGCGGCCAGGGCGCAGTAGCGCGGGGTCAAGCACGTCGGGGCGGTTGGTCGCCGCAATGAGGATGACGCCCTCATTGGCCTCGAAGCCGTCCATTTCGACCAGCAACTGGTTCAGCGTCTGCTCTCGCTCATCATTGCCGCCGCCGAGACCGGCGCCGCGGTGACGGCCGACCGCATCGATTTCGTCGATGAAGATGATGCAGGGCGCATTCTTCTTGGCCTGCTCGAACATGTCGCGGACGCGGCTGGCGCCGACGCCGACGAACATCTCGACGAAGTCCGAGCCCGAAATGGTGAAGAACGGCACGTTGGCCTCGCCTGCGACAGCGCGCGCGATCAGCGTCTTGCCGGTGCCGGGCGGGCCGACCAGAAGCACGCCGCGCGGAATACGCCCGCCGAGGCGTTGGAATTTGCCGGGGTCGCGCAGGAACTCGACGATCTCCTGCAGGTCCTGCTTGGCCTCATCGACGCCCGCGACGTCCTCGAAGGTGACGCGGCCGTGGGCCTCCGTCAGCATCTTGGCGCGAGACTTGCCGAAACCCATCGCCTTGCCGGCGCCGCCCTGCATCTGGCGCGACAGAAAAATCCACACGCCGATGAGCGCGATGAACGGCAGCCACGAGACCAGTAGCGAAACGAACCATGGGACGCTGTCGCCGGGGGGTTTAGCTGTGATCTGCACCTTGGCGTCATAGAGCTTTTTAACCAGCCCCGGATCGGTTGGCGCATAGGTCTGGAAGTTGGAACCGTTGGTGAAGGTGCCGTGAATCTCCTGCCCTTGGATCACGACATCGCGAACATTGTTCTGATCGACTTCCGTCAACAACTGCGAGAACGAAATATCCTGCGCGGTCGTGTGGTGACCAGGACTCTGGAACAATGTGAACAATGCCAACAGGAGCAAGACAATGATGACCCAGAGGGCGAAGTTGCGCATATTGGCGTTCATCGATCTTCCTTCGAGGCCGCGCGGATCGCAGCCGGATATCCCTGCATCGACTTAATAGATGGGGGTTGCCGAGACGTATACAATCTAGGCGCGGAGGTTGCCCCTGCCAAGGGAACCGGGTGAAACTCTTATTAAATAAAACCTATTCGGCCCTGGCAGTTGACACAAGGTTTCGCATTTCCAATATTTCTGCTTATCACCTCTTTGATCCGCTTCATCTTTCAAGCTTAGCCCGGCGGAGTCTGCGGTCGCTTCATATTTTTGAAGCATGGTGACGCTTGACGGAACTTGACGCGGGGCGGAAATGAGACCCGCTTTGGATTACAGGCTAGGTCCTCTGCGCGGCGATTAACCAAGCCGCATTAGTTGGTCCGACGCCGGGGCGGTGCCGGCTCGACGCTGATCCGCTCGGAGGTAAGCGTCACCAGCGCCCCCGCCAACGTCCTTCTGAGCAAAACGCGTCGGCCGAAACCCGCATGATTTGCGGCGCTTTCGAGCGCCAAGAGCAGAGCCTCAACCTTACCCAATTCAGCCCGCCCCTCACAGCCGATACGATCGATCACCCGCAACAACAATCGAACCTTGATCTCCTCCGAGAGGACCGCAAACGCCTCCGTTCGAAAGCCCGGACGCTGCGCGTCGTCATCCTGCAGGGCCAGATAACGCTCCGCGCCGTCGACGAGGAGTTCCAGCGCTGTATTAGCTCGCGCCAGACGCGATGCAAGCCGCGTCAGGTTATGGGCATCGCATCCTTCCTCCGCCAGCGCCGGCATCAGAGTACGCAAACGCGGACGCGTGAAATTGAGGTCGCGATTGGTTGGATCCTCCACGTAGTCGATCTTTGCCTTCTTCAGCGTCGCAATCAGCCTCGACTTCGGAACATTCAGAAACGGCCGGGCAAGGATGAACCCGTCACGCATCGTTTCACGTGCCATTGCGGAGAGGCCCGCAATGCCGCTGCCGCGTGATAATCGCATCAGAACGGTTTCCGCCTGATCATCACAGGTGTGAGCGGTGAGGATATGCAATGCGCCGTGGGCACGCGCTGTTCTCGCCAGCAGGCGGTAGCGGGCGTCTCGCGCGGCCGCCGGTAATCCGGATTCCGGTTTGGCGCCGCTCCAGCGCACGATGCGGTGGGTCACGCCGAGCGAGGTTGCGAGCAGCTTGACCTGCCGCGCCTCGCGCGCGGAGCCACGCCGCAGGCCATGATCGATCGTGACAGCAATGAGGTCGGGACCGCCTGTCATTGCGCGCCGCCAACGTGCCGCGAGCCACATCAGCGCCATGGAATCGGGGCCGCCGGATACGGCGAGGACGAGTGCGCGGGCCGCTTTCCAGTCCGCGAACAGCGTTTTCGCTTCCGTTGCCGAAATCGGCAAAGCGGAGCCCGTTTTCGGTGGCTTCATCGCTTGTGCGGTCGATCTAGTCCGAACCACCGATGCCCATCCCAAATGTCAGGCGGTTGCCGTCCAGATCGTCGATATCGAAATCACGCATGCCGTAGGGACGATCGCCCGGCGGATGCACTATGGTCGCCCCGCGCGACTTCAGCTCATCGTGCAGCGCGTCGACCTCGGTCACAAACACGTTGACGGCGCCTTGGCCGGATTCGCGTGGCGTCTTGTTCGCGGCCTGGAAATGAATCGTAACGTCGCCCCGCTCGACGCCGCCGTAGAAAACCGGATCACCGTAGGTGAAGCCGACCTTGAAGCCGAGGACGTCGCGATAATGAGCAACGGCTTTGGGGACGTCCTGGACCACGAACAGGGTCGCGGCCGAACAAAATTGCGGGGCATGAGGGCTCATCGGACACGCTCCTTATAGTCGGAGACCCGCCCGAATTTACGCGATCCGGCGCATGTTCTCTAGAGCGCGATCCGCAAAAGTGGATTCCGGTTTTGCGTCCGATCGCGTTCTAAATATTGAGAATATGCATGATCCGCCAAACCGCTCACACTTTGGCGGATCATGCGCTAGCACTTTACCCGCCTCTGCTCACGGTCCACGGCCTGTTTCACTCCGGCGGAGGCGCGGGGATATTTGCGCGTGACCTCACCAAGCGCGGCGCAGGCGGCCTCTTTTTCTTTCAGCGCGGCCAGCGATTGTCCGAGCCGAAGCAACGCATCGGCCGCCTTTGCCGAACTGTCGTACTTTGTGGTCACGCCGAGGAAAGACTCAGCAGCCTCGCGATATTTCTGGCGCTGAAACAGGCTTTCTCCGAGCCAGTACTGCGCGTCACCCGTCAGAGCATCGGAAGGGTATTTCTGGGTGAAATTGCGCATGGTTTCCTCGGCAAGCGCATAGTCCTTGCGCTGCATGTAGCCAATGCCAAGATCGAATTCGTCCCGCGGCGTCGCCGATGGCGGCAGTGTTGTCAGGCCCCCCGAATTAAGCGGAGCGTTGCCGGTCGTCGGATAGTTCCCCGAAGAGCGTGGACCGACGTTGGCGAGATCGAGCGGAGCGCCGGCTTCGCGGCCGCCGGGCGAACCTACGGCCGTCGCCGGGACCGGCATCTGTCCGCCGCCGAGCGCGCGCGGCGCACCCGGGGCATTAGGGTTCTGACTGGGGTTGAAGGCATCACCCCGATGACCTTGCGCAGGCACGGGCACGACCTGCTCCTGCACGAGGGGTGGCTGACCTCCTCGCTGATCGTAATTCGGCTGAGGCGAACCGGCGTTTGGATTTGCCGGCGCAGTCGCCGCGACGCCAGGTGATGCCGTTCCAGGCTGCAACTGCTGCAGCTGTTGTTCGAGCATCCGATTCCGGTGCTGCAACTCTTCGTTCTGCCCGGTCAGGGTTCGCAGCTGCTGTTCCAGTTGCTGGATGCGGAGTTCGGGATCGACGTCATATTGCGCGGAGACATGTGACGAAAGCACGAGCATCGTGGCAACGGCCATTGCGCGTGCAAACCTCGAAGGTATGGATGACATTTTGGCCTGTCGACTGAATAAACGTCACATCGAAAGCGCACCCATTGAAAACTTGAGTACACCGAAAATGTGACTTGGTCCAACAACAACAATCACTTTACGACGATCTTGCCGGTCAGTCTTCTCCTTAAATATTTTCGTGGCGTTAAGGGTGAAAACGGCGCCCTCTGGCTTGAGCTGCAGATAACAGCGGGTTTGCATCGTCAAGACAGAAGGCAGAAGCCGGCTTTTATTTCATCAATCATCCTGGCGCAAAAAAACCGGCGCCCCAAGAGCGCCGGCTGAAAACAAAATAAGAAGGGACGCCTCAGGAACTGGCGTTGAGCACCGTGACAGCGCGACGGTTCTGTGACCAGCAGGAAATGTCGTTGCAGACCGCGACCGGGCGCTCTTTGCCATAGGAAATAGTCCGCATCCGGCCCGGATCGATGCCGCGCGACGCAAGGAAAGAGCGAACCGTCTGCGCGCGGCGGGCGCCGAGCGCAATGTTATACTCGCGGGTGCCTCGTTCATCCGCATGGCCTTCGACGGTGAAGGAATAGCGATTGTAGGTCTGCAGCCAATGCGCCTGTTTCTCCAGCGTCGTTATCGCCTGTGGCGACAGGCTGGTCTGGTCGCTCTCGAAGAAAACGCGGTCGCCGACATTGACCACGAAATCCTGCTGGCTGCCCGGGGTCGCGGCGCCGGCCATCCCGCCGCCCCTCCCGTCCATCGGATTTTTATTAGCGCAAGCACCCATCGACAGCGCCGCCGCAACCACGGCGGCGAGCTTCAATCCCCGGAGGAATCGCTTCTGATTTAACATTCCGGAGCCTCCACGCTCGCGTTTTCCACTGTTATTCGCTCTACAGGGTGATGGTTAAGCGAACGTTCCGTCAACCTTGATGAGAGGTTGCTCGATTGCATCAAATGCCATGTTTGCGAAAGAAGCGCCCGCGATGGTTAATAAGCCGCAAATGTGGCGCGAGGGTGAACCGACAGCGATTTCACAACCGCGCGGTCCGCGGAGTCCGCCCCTGAACCCACATCACAACAATTAGGTCGGATATCAGGACCTCGGGACGATCGAGGGTCGTGTGAACGAAAACGGAGAATCGGTGGGCACCAGAGTTGCGGTGCCAGCTCTGCGCTCGAATAACATTCGACGTTCGAAATAGCTCGAACGGAGATACGGATAGCGGGCGAAGACCTTTTCGCGCGAGGCCGGAAAATCGACCGCCATCAGACAGATCGGCTTGACGAGACCAGGATACCGGCGTGGAGGACTCAACGGCTGGTGATCAAATAAACGCCGGTAGAACGACCGGTGTTCGGCGCGAACGGTGGCCAGACCAAGGTCCGCATTGAAGAAACTGCAGGCGACGAAGCATAGACGGAGCGTGATGTAGGGCAATTCAGGAAATCGGCCCGCGAGCTCCGGATCCGCCACGAAGCGGGTCGGGTCGACCATAACCTTGCCCCGATCGACTTCCGGCTGGAGATAATCGTTAAACACATCCACCGAGGGACTGCGCGGATGCTCCGGCGACGAAATGCTGAGACGAATGGAACTGGCGAGCGCGCCGTCCAGATAGATGCCAAAAATCCAGGAATTCGGCATATCGTCGAAACGATCGAAGATTTTATGGTCGCGGTTGGTCTCGATCGCGCCCTCATTCAGGTAGGCACGATATCGAAGGCGGTAGATGATATCCCTATCTGCCGGCGTTTCCACCAAGCGATAATCAACCCGATCCAGAAGTTCGATACTTCGGTCTACAGGCTTGGCGACTGTTAGAGCCAAACTCATTGGGAGCACCCTCGCCGTCTGATTCCAGCAGACAATCGAAGGTTA
This sequence comes from Nitrobacter vulgaris, assembly GCF_031453995.1. Classification (NCBI taxonomy): domain Bacteria; kingdom Pseudomonadati; phylum Pseudomonadota; class Alphaproteobacteria; order Hyphomicrobiales; family Nitrobacteraceae; genus Nitrobacter; species Nitrobacter vulgaris. The sequence goes on from NZ_JAVDPZ010000021.1 coordinate 16,721, forward strand.
ACGATTCGTTAATAAAATGAAAAGATAACAAAACATTAATGTTAGTGTATCCTCACATTCTTTCAATGCACCACCCTCGACTCGAAGGTGGTGGCATGCCCTTAGGGAGAAATCTAAGCGATCGACCGGACGACCTTCACACTGCCATCAGACGACGTCCATGAGAGGCGTCGAGCAGCCGACGGATGCCTGCCGCCGATACCGGTCGGCTGAACAGATAGCCTTGCGCTTCCGTCACCGTGCCGTCGACGCTGACGAGATCGAGCTGCTCGTTGGTTTCAATGCCTTCGACGACGACGGCCATGCCGAGATCGGCGCTAAGCCGAGCCACACCACGCAATAGCATCAGGGGCCGGTCCGTATCGATCCCTTCCAGAAACGAGCGATCGATCTTGACCTTCTGGAGCGGGAAATTGTGCAAATAACTAAGGCTCGAATACCCTGTGCCAAAATCGTCGAGTGAAATCCTCACGCCCGCGGAGCGCAATTGGCTCAGCGCGTCGTGGGTCCACTGCGTGTTGCGCAGCAACGACGATTCTGTAATCTCGATTTCGAGGCGGTGCGCCGGAAGACCGGAAACCTCCAAGGCATAGCGGACTTCGCTCAGGATGTCGCGCTGATGGAATTGCTCCGACGAGAAGTTGACGGCGACGCTGACAACCTCCGGCCACGTCATGCATTCCATGCAAGCCTTGCGCAAAATCCAGCGACCGAGATCGATGATGATCCCCATCTCCTCCGCCACCGGAATGATGTCCATCGGCGACACTGTACCGCGCGAGGGATGATTCCAGCGCAGCAGTGCCTCGCAGGCGGTGATCCGGCCCGACTTCAGATTGACCAGCGGCTGATAGAACAGTTCGAACTCTTCCTTGGCCAGTGCGTTGCGTAGATCGAGTTCGAGGGCGCGGCGCGATTCGACCGTTTCAGCCATCTCGTTGCGGAAGAAGCAGAAGGTTCCGCGGCCATCGGCCTTGGCACGGTAGAGCGCCATGTCGGCGTGCTTTAGAATGTTGTCGGCCGTGATGCCAGGTGATGTCATTGCGATACCGATGCTCGCGCCGATCTCGACAAGATGGCGATCAATTTCATATCGCTCGGTGAGCCGTTCGACGATGCGGCGGGATAGCGCGGCCGCCTCCTCCGCCGACTGGATGTTTTGCTGAAACACCACGAATTCGTCGCCGCCGAATCGCGCGACGAAGTCCTCCGGGCGAAGCATTCCCCGGAGTCTGTCGGCGACAATGCATAACAGGCGATCCCCGCAGGGATGACCCAGCGTATCATTGATCTGCTTGAACTGATCGAGATCGATGAACAGCAGCGCCGATAGCCTCGGCGCACTATTGGAAATCGCCAGCAGGCGTTCGATTTCGTCGCGGAAGCTGAGCCTGTTGGGCAATTCGGTAAGCGGATCGAAGCGAGCGAGATGGTTGATTCTCGCTTCCGCCTTGCGCCGCTCCGTGATGTCCTCGACCAGCACGACCGCGCCGCCGACGGCCATCGGCTGGAACGTCCACGATAGCGCCCGCCCCTGCTCCATATCCACGTCGGTGGTCACGATTGCGCCTGCCTGCGAATTCTCGATCTCCGAGATAATCGTCCGCCCGTTTTCGGACGACATCGTTCCGGCGGCCACGCATGCGGCGATGACATCCGCTGCGCCGACGCTGCGATGCACGAAGTCGTCGGCGAGATGCATCATTTCACTGAAACGATAGTTCATCACGCCAAGGCGACCGTCTGCGCCGAACATGCACAGGCCATGCGGCATGTTGTTCAGCGCGGTGTCGAACTGGCCGGCGAGCGCAGCTTCGCGTTCGCGCGCGATCAAGGCGCGGAGAAAAATCTGCTGTAGTCTGGTCGTGATCCTCTCGAGACCAAGGAAATACAGCAGGGTGAGAAGCGCCATCCCAAGGTAGTAAGGACTGCCTTTCAGCGCCATCGCCCCAGCCATCGGCCCGCAGGTCAGCAGAATCTGCAGGTGGAAAATCCATGGGCGTCCGTAGGCGCGGCCGGCGCCGGCCGCCACATAGCCCGTGGTGACCGAGATGCAGATCATGTGCGCGACGGCGTCGTCGGTCATCAGAAGCGCGATGGCGCACCATGCGCCAAGCACAATTGCGTAGAGCACCGCTCCGATCTGATAGCGGGCCTCCCAGCGCGCGGCTTCGCCTACGGTCAGATCCGAACGGCGATTCTTGTATTTCGCCATGTCGAAAGTGCGGAGCATGCCAATCAGGACCAGAAGCACCGCGCATGGCCACAGCAGATGGTTGCCGGTCTTCAATGCGGTCATGACCGCCGCAATCGCAGCGCAGACCGCGCCAGCCAACATCGGCGCCGGATTCTGGAATAGCGAACCCACAAGCGCCGCATATATCGCTGGCGACATCGTATCGGTATCGCGATGGTGGTCGGCCAACTGCATCGACTGCGCGCGCATCCTTTCCGCGCGCACAGTGTTACCGGCCGCTAGTGAAGCCTTTCTGAGCGAACATCGTTAGCGAGACGTTTGAACCAGCCACCTGAAGGCCGAATTTAGCTTGTAAAACAGAATGTTATAGGATCAAGGTCCAACCGATGCCGATCCGGTTTCGGCTCGAGGATCCGGCTTATGAGAGCAAGGGCGACCATGCCGGATCGGACGCGAAACCAGGCGTGGGAACTTTCAGTTCGTTGCGGCCGGAGACGTCGATCGTATAAAGCGATGGTCCAGCGTTGCCGCCGGGGTCGCGGAAGAACATCAGGACCCGCCCGTTAGGCGCGAAGGTCGGACCCTCGTTGTGAAATCCCGACGTCAGAATTCGTTCGCCGGAACCGTCCGGCTTGATAATGCCGATGGAAAACTGACCACCGCCTTGCTTCGTGAAGGCGATGTAGTCACCGCGGGGTGACCACACCGGAGTCGAGTAGGAGCCTTCCCCGAATGAGATGCGTTGGGCCCCGCCGCCGGTCGCTCCCATCACATAAATTTGCGGTTTGCCGCCGCGATCCGACTCAAAACAGATGCGGGCGCCGTCCGGCGAATACGAGGGCGACGTGTCGATCGCCGGCGTGTCCGTCAGACGTGTCGTCGACTTCGAGCGAATGTCCATCACGAACAGGTTCGAGTTTCCACCCTGCTGCAGGCTCATGATGATGCGTTGGCCATCCGGCGCGAACCGCGGCGCGAACGACATACCGGGGAAGTTGCCGACGATTTCGCGCTGGCCGGTTTCGATGTTGAACAGATAGACCCGGGGATCGCCCTGCCCGAATTCCATATAGGTGATTTCCTGGGTCGACGGCGAAAAGCGCGGGGTGATCACGAGGTCAGCTCCGCGCGTGAGGTAGCGCACGTTGGCGCCGTCCTGATCCATCAGGGCCAGCCGCTTGACGCGGTGCTGCGCTGTTCCGGACTCATCGACGAACACCACGCGGCTGTCGAAATAGCCTTTCTCGCCGGTCAAACGCTCGTAAATCTGATCCGAGATGATGTGCGCGATCCGCCGCCAATATTCCGGCGATGTAAAATATTGCTGGCCTGCAAGCTGCTGGCCGGTCGCGACATCCCACAAACGAAACTCGGCCTTGAGCCGCCCGTCGCCCTGACGCGTCATACGTCCGGTCACCAGCGCCTGTGCGTTGATGGTCTTCCAGTCGGCGAACTGCGGCGGCACGTCGATATTGGTGATCTTCTGGATATACGCGGCCTGGTCGATCGGCGCGAACAACCCGCTGCGCTTGAGATTGTTGGTGATGACCTTGGCGACGCCGGCACCGACCTCGCTATCCGACGGCGAACCGGCAATGAAATTCGGAATGGCGATCGGGAGCGGCGCGACGTTGCCCTCGGTGATCTGGACCCGCGCCTGGGGGAAGGCTTGCCGGCTGCCCAGCAACACGGCAGCCGATGCCATCCCGGAAATCATGTGTCGGCGGTTCAGACGGAACGGCATTCTCTGCAATCCATTTCTCTCGATCATCGGTCAGACTTTTCATCCGCAACGTTCGTTGCTTACGACTTTCGTTCTGTGAATACGGGCTCGAAAAACTTCCATTCGTCGAAATATGCCGCAGGCAGATTGTACGGCTGGCATTCAATGATCGCGCGCAGCGCGCTTTCCTGATAAACGCGGAAGTAGGGTGTCGACGGGTTGCTGATCGCGGTCGGCGTGGTCTCCAGTGTGCCGTCGCGTTTCAGCTTGATGCTGAACACCGCTTCGGTCATCTGAGCTTCGAGCCCGCCATAGGGCTTTTTCCAGCAGCGCTCGACCTGGGACTTGAACATCGACCCCCAGGTCGCGGAATTGTCCGCGGCCTTGCCATGGGCGAGGCCGAGCGCGGCATTCGGATTCAGCGTGTCTCCGGTAACCGAGCGGCGGGTGGGCTCGCGCTTGTCAAGCAGCGCCGCAATCTTTGATTGGTCGAACACGCGCTCAGCCTTCTTCGCCTCTGCCTGGGCTTTCGCCTCGGCTTCTGCCTTGGCCTTTGCCTCGGCTTTGGCTTTGGCTTCCGCCTTCGCTTTCGCCTCGGCTTTTGCTTTCGCCTGCGCTTCGGCCTTCGCCTTGGCCTTGGCTTGAGCCTCCGCCTTTGCCTCAGCTAAGGCTTCCGCCTCGGCCTTCGCGGCCTCTGCTTTGGCTTTCGCATCCGCCTTGGCCTTTGCGTCGGCTGCTTTGGCTGCCGCCTCGGCCTTCGCTGCTGCTGCGGCAGCCTCGGCAGCGGCCTTGTCATCTGGTTTTGGTTGTTCTTTGGGTGCCACGTCGGTCATGACCGGCGGCTTCTTGTCGTCGATCTTGCCGACAGTGTCCTCCGGCGGAGGTGTGGCCTCGGCGACCTTCTCGACCAGGGGTTTCGGTTTTTCCTTCTTGCCGGTCTTCATGCCCGCCGTGACGTGGGCAAGTTGATCGGCGGAGATGATGTCGACCGGCAAAGATTCCTCTGGCACCGATTCGAAAGCCTTCGACGAAAACGACACCAACCCCCACCCGATCACAAGGACGTGCAGGGCAACCGATGCTGCCAATGTCTTATCGACCTTGATCTTCAACCTTAAGATCCCTGCTCCACTTCGGTGACCAGCGCCAGACGCTTGAACCCGGCGCCCGACAGCCGACCCATCACTCGCGCCACCGTGCCGTAGTCGGCCTTCTTGTCGGCGCGCATGAAGATGCGCTCGTCAAGACCGCCGCGTGCATCGGTGATCGCCGTCAATTTCGGAACCAGCTCCTCCATCGTGACTTCGGTGTCGTTGATGAAAATCCGTCCCTGAGCATCAACCGACAACTGCAAGGGCGTCTTGTCCTGCTCGAGGCTTTTGGCCTGGGTCTGCGGCAAATCGAGCGGAACGCCCACGGTCAAAAGCGGTGCCGACACCATGAAGATGATGAGAAGCACCAGCATGACGTCGACCATGGGCGTGACGTTGATCTCGGCCATCGGCTGTGACCGCCGCCGTCCTCTTCGTCCACCACCGCTGGAGGAAGCCGCTGCCGGATTCATTGCCATGATGGACCGCCCGTTTCCATGCCGCTTGACCTCACGCCCGCTCGTCGATCTGACGTGAGAGGATCGCGGAAAACTCGTCGGCAAAACCCTCAAGGCGCTGGGCCTGACGATTCACTTCCGCAGTGAACTTATTGTAAAAAATAGTCGCGGGGATGGCGGCGATAAGGCCGATTGCCGTTGCAAACAGCGCCTCGGCAATGCCCGGCGCCACCACCGCGAGCGAGGTATTCTTCGATGCGGCGATCGACTGGAAGCTCGACATAATGCCCCACACGGTCCCAAACAGGCCAACGAAAGGACCGGCAGAGCCTACGGTCGCTAACACCAGCAACCGCCGTTCCAGCCGCTCGATCTCCCGCGCGATGGAAACGTTCATCACTTTCTCGATCCGCATCTGAAGCCCGGCAATCGAGCGCGCCTGACTTTCGAAAGAACGTTTCCACTCGCGCATCGCTGCAACGAAACAGGCCGCCATCGATTGTGTCGGCTTGGCCGACAACGCCCGGTACAGGTCCTCAATCGACTCCCCTGACCAGAAGGCCTGCTCGAAACGGTCCATCGCGCGCTTGGTGCGGGCGTAGAGAAAGATCTTGTCGATCGCGATCGCCCACACCCACACCGAGCAGGCTAACAGGCCCAACATGACTGCTTTCACGATCCAGTGAGCGTGAAAAAAAAGCGTAATCAGCGACACGTCGGCCGAAGCTAGGGGCAAGGCTGACTGCGCCACGTCGGCCGGATTCATGAGCAGTTTCCTCTCAACGCAAGATATCCCTTCGACGCGAGGCGCGACCTCAAGCCGCCAGTTTCGCGGCCACGAACTCACGCGGCGTAAAAGCGCCACGTAACAAGCCGGTTGAGTCACTTGGGGGGTCTGTCCAATGCCGGAGCCTGCATCCCCTGCCAACGTGTCAAAACGAGGGCTAACGGCGCGCCTTTACGGCTGTAACCAAACGCTAATCATGGTTAAGACCAGGTTACCAAAGAGGATTGAGGCTCTGAAATCCGTCTTAATATTCCAACCCTTGCTCACCGTGAGCCGTGCTCGGCGGAGAGCGGGTGGAGGTGGCCGACCGTCGATTATTCCCCAGGACGGGAGTTCCGGCTCAATGGGCGTGTGGCGATGATCCGACGCCTGAATCGAGAGAGGCTTCAGACCCGCAGATGAGAAAAAGCCCGCCTGTCGGGACAGGCGGGCTTTCCTATCGGTTGGTGGAAGCGGGGCCGCATCAAAACCAGCGCCGGTCGCAGCGTCCGATTAGTGACTACTGGTCTTGCGGCCTATCGTTCGGCGGCGTCGGATGGGTGCGATGCTGAGCCATGAAGGCATCGAACTCTTCCTTGTCCTTGGCGTGACGAAGCCGTTCGAGAAAGTCCTTGAACTCCTTCTGCTCGTCCTCAAGCCGCCGCAGCGTCTCCATGCGATACTCGTCGAAGGCGCGGTTACCGCTGGACGGCGCGCCAAAACCGCGGAAGCCAAAACCGCGGCGCTCCATATGGTCCCGCATCCGGTCCATCTTGTACTGCATCCGTTGCATTTTGCTCTCAAACCGGTCGTTGCTCCAGCAGCCCATTTTCCTGCTCCCTAGAGTGAAGAAGAGAATCGCGAGACCGATCGGCCACCACACCATGAAGCCCAGCACGATCAGGACAATCCGGAATGGATGCCAGGGCGCATCCGTGAAACAGCGGGAATACGGGGGCTGACCTTGGCCCCGCGCATTGTTGGGGCCATTCCAGCGATCGTAGTCAGCGGTGTGGGCCATAGGCCTTCTCCATGAACGGCGTCATGCCGCGTGAATGTAAATAACATTTACATAGGTAGCCCACTAAAGGCTTTTGTCAAGCGTGACTTTGCCTGGAAATGCGGGGTTTTGGCGGTGCTACGGTTTCCTGCCGTTGTAAGGTCTCGTCACATTGAAAGCGGCAAATACTGGCGAGCAGATCTAAAAGCCTATCCATGAGAAGCTCTTGGCCGATTGCCGCGACCGCACGATAAAACCAGTCCCGGTATACGCGCAGCCGAATCGGTTGGTCAGGTCGCGGACTTTTGATCCCACGGCCCTCGCGGCGGCTTGGCCGGAGCGTTCGGGTCCTCAGGCGGCCTGCGTTCGGTCGGAAAGCCGAGCCCTCGCAGATAAATCAGCACGCCGGCTTCGAGCAGATCTTCGGCGGACATCGGCAGCTTGCGCCGCGCCGCGTCGCCGCGGCCGAACAGAGAGGCTATGCCGTGCGCCAACGACCAGATATGCAGCGCCATCATCAAAGCCGGTGGTCGCGCGACGCCCGGCGGTGTCAGTGCTGCAAGCCGTTCCGCCGCAGCACGAATGATGCTGAAGGCGCGCTCGCTCGCGGCTGACAGCATCGGATTGACATCGGTCGGCAGCCCGGATTCGAACATCGCCGAGTAATAAGCCGGTTCGTTGCGGGCGAAGGCGAGATAGGCGCGGCCGACGCGCTCGAACGCGCTGACGGTATCCGGGCGTCCGTCATCCCATGCCTTGGTCAACACTACCTCGAACTGCTCGAAGCCGCGTTGCGCGATGCTCGCCAGCAGTTCATCGCGATCACGGAAGTGCCGGTACGGCGCCGCCGGACTGACGCCTGCAGAACGCGCCGCATCGGCGAAGGTGAAACCCGCCGCGCCTTTCTCGGCGATCAGGCCGAGTGCCGCCTCCAGCAGGGCCTCCTTCAGATTGCCGTGATGGTAGCCCCGCTCGGGGCGGCGATGGTCCTTGCGCCAACTCATGTGAATGGTTTTTACATGAGCACGCGGGAAACACCACTCGTTTCGTCCTGCTTCCATTCGAGAAGCAGGGCGAAATCCAGCATGAAGAAGCGCAAACCGTTGCGGCGAACCCCGACCTCCGGTCAAACGAGGCCGGTTCGCCGGAAGTCGGCCAATGGCCGTGGCGGCCTGATGCGGAGCCTATCGGCGCGCGACCTCTGCGCGCAGCCGTTCTTCCTGCTCGCGCAGTTCCGGCGTGAACGCCTCGCCGAAATCCTCCGCGTCGAACACCTGACGCAGTTCGAGTTCATCTCCGGGCGCGAAAGGCGCGCGTTTCATCCACTGGATCGCCTCGTCTTTTGAACCAACCTCGATCAGCCAGAATCCGCAGACGAGATCACTGGTCACCGGGAATGGGCCCTCTGTCACCACAGGTGCAGCGCCTGAATATTTGATGCGCGCGCCTTTCGAGGTCGGATGCAACCCCTCGCCCGCCTGCATCACACCGGCCTTCACCATCTCTTCGTTGAACCGACCCATCGCGGTCAGCATTTCGGTGCTCGGCATCTCGCCCGCTTCGGTTTCCTTCGTCGCCTTCACAATCACCATGAAACGCATCGCGATTCTCCTTCGATCCAGTGATCCAGGCCGTTTCTTGGCGGCCCCGCAATGAAGACGGGCGGACTGCGGCCTCTCCGACATGTCCTGTAGAAATTTTTAGGCGTGTGCGCTGATCCCTCAGTCGCCCTGCGGGAACATGTGGAAATATGGCTCGGCGTCCTTCAGCACGCGGGCATAGGACGGTCGCGCCTTGAGACGTTCCAGATAGGCGGCAAGATGTGGATGGCTGTCAGCATATGGCAGCACCCTGGCGGCATAGAACAACGCCGGCGCGGCTGCGCAATCCGCCATCGAGAAATCGTCGCCGGCTGCCCAGCTGCGCGATGCCATCTCGCGCTCGGCGATGTCATAAGCCGCGCGGATCCGCGTTTTCGCATCCTCAACGCCGTGCGGGTCCTTGCTACCGGCTGGCCGTAGCCGGTCGCCGACCACCTTTTGCATATGGTTGTGAATGTGCAGATCGTAAAAGCGGTCCTTCAGCCGCACCTCGCGCTCCGCGTCGCGATCCTGCGGGATGAACCGCGTCCCGCCCGGATAATACCTGTCGATATACTCAATGATGATGCTGGATTCCGGCACCACCTCGCCGCGGGCGGCATCCTGCAACACCGGAAATTTGCCGACACCCCACAGCTTCAGCAGCACCGCGCGCTCGTCCGGATCGCCGAGATCGACCGACATAGCCGTGAACGGCGTCGCGTTCTCATGGAACGCGATTAGTGCCTTGTGGCAATAGGACGACAGCGGATGCATGTACAGCGTCAGCGGCATGATGTTCTCCCGATCAGCGAGCGCTTTGCAGCACTGCATGTGATGACGCAAGACGAAACCATCACACGTCGTCAAGCGCACATGAGCGCGTATCACGCGTTTTCCGTCGCAACAAATTCCCGCCGCATTGCTTGATCACGCTTGCATCATTGCTTCGGCCGCGGGGACAAGATGCGGGCGCAGCAATTCCAAGGGGCGTTCCGCGTAAACATCGATTCAATTTTGGCTCGCGCGCAAGCCGTGATGAGTCATGCCCGAACCACACTGGCCAAAACCAAATGGGGGAGGACATCATGACCGATGCCACAAAGCGGACGGCTTCCGGCACGCTCGCCGATATGTTCGCGCATATCATGGCGGTGACAGCGTTGCTGGTGATCGCAGCTTGCGTCTTCTACGTGAAATAGCTCTTCGGCCGCCGTCACGACATCGCGACCACGGCTGCGCGAGAGGAAAAATAAGCGAATCTCTCGCATGTGTCCTCGAAGGGGACATGGGAATTGATTTTCATCCTGCTCCCCCAAGTATGAGCGGTTAATTCAGCTTTCCACTGCCTTGCGCAGATTGGCGAGACCAGCCTCGAAATCAGTACCGACCATGCGATCCATGTTGATGAACACGTGCATGATCTTGCCGATGAACGGCGTCGGCCCCTGCATCGTCCATGTGACACGGGTGCCATCGCCCTGAGGCTGCAATGTGAATTCGGCGGTGTTGTGCGCCTCGAAGGGTTTCAGGAAATCGAGCTTGATGACGACATTCTGGGAAGCGGGCGCATCGAGGATTTCCATGTGGCCCGTGCCGATATTGCTGTCGCCTTCCCAGGCGTAGGTCGCACCTTTGCCGCGTTCGGCGCCGCCGTAGGTCCGCTTCATCGCGGGATCGCGGGTCTCATAAGGCGGACCACCGTCCCCACTGATGGAAGTCGGCAATCAGCGGGAAGATATTCTCCGGCGACGCCTTGATGACGGCCGACCGCTCAACGCGGAACGTATCGGGCTTGGTCGAAGCCAGTATTAGAACAACGGCGAGAGCAATGACGATGATGGCAATGACGGCGGCAAGGACTTTCAACATGGCAATCCCTCAAGTCTGGATAAACAGGACAGCCCAAGGACGAACGGCGAGGCGACATCCCGACAGGGCCGGACACTTTTTTGAATCAGCCCCCAGAACCCTACTCCGCCGCCCTGGTGCGAGGCGCGCCGTCTTTCATCAGCCGATCCAGATGCATGCGGATATGCGCCGCCTCCGCCGAGGTATTGGCGAGCGCGATGGCGCGGTCGAATGCAACGCGGGCTTCCTCGTCGCGGCCGAGTTGCATCAGGTATGCGCCCTTCGCGCCGAAGAAGTGAAAATAGCCTGACAGGCGCTGCTCCAGCGGCGAGATCAGCGCGAGCGCCGCTTCCGGCCCCTTCACCTTGGAGAGAGCCACGCTGCGATTGAGCGTCACCACCGGCGACGGCTGCAATTGCTCCAGCGTCGCGTAAAGAAGATCGATCTGGCGCCAGTCGGTATCCTCCGGCTTTGGCGCGCTCGCATGAAGCGCCGCGATTGCCGCCTGCACCTGATAGGGGCCGGCGCGACGATGGCGCATCGCCTTGTCGATCAGCGCCGTGCCTTCCGTGATCATCTTTCTGTTCCACAGACTGCGGTCCTGATCCTCGAGCAGGATCACTTCGCCGTCGGAATCAAAGCGTGCGGCAGCGCGGGCATGCTGCAATAGCAACAGTGCCGTCAGCCCCATGATCTCCGGCTCGTTCTGAAACAGCCGAAGCAGCAGCCGCGCCAGGCGAATCGCCTCCTCACATAGCGGCGCCCGGACCTCGGAGGTGCCGCCGTTCGCCGAATAACCCTCGTTGAAGACGAGGTAGATCATGGCGGCAACGACGCCGAGCCGCTCGCTGCGCTCGACCGCGCCAGGCGTCTCGAACGCGACGCCGGCTTTCGCAACCGCCGCCTTGGCACGGGTGATGCGCTGCTCCATCGCAGCTTCGCTGACAAGAAATGCACGCGCGATCTGCTTCACCGTCAGACCCGAGACGATACGCAGCGCCAACGCGATCTGCTGCGTCGCAGGCAGATCAGGATGGCAGCAGATGAACAGCAAACGCAAAATATCGTCGCGGTAGTGCGAGCCGTCGAGCCGCTCGGCGATTTCACTCTCGGCGTCGCCGAGGTCGGAGATCACATCGTCGTCCGGTAATTCCTGCTGCTTGCTCCGCCGCCGCACCTCGTCAAGCGCGGCGTTGCGCCCGACCATGATCAGCCACGCCGCCGGATCGCGCGGCGGCCCGTTTTCGGGCCAGTTCCTCAAGGCCCGCAAGCAGGCGTTCTGGTACGCCTCCTCGGCTGTGTCGAGATTGCGGAAATAGCGCAAGAGCGCGCCGAGCGCCTGGGGTCGCGCCGCCGTCAGGGCCGCATCGATCCAGGCGACGTCGGTCATGTCAGAGCCCCTCCGGCATCGAACAGGCCGACAGGACGGATTTCATAGGAGCCACCCGGATTCGCCTCGCCGAGTTCCTGCGCCGCCTCCAGCGCCTCCTCAAGATTCTTGCAGTCGATCAAGTAGAACCCGAGCAACTGCTCCTTGGTTTCAGCGAACGGACCATCGACGATCAACGGCGGGTTTTCCTTGCGCAAGGTGGTCGCCGCGGTGGTCGGCAGCAGCCGTGCCACCGGTCCGAGCCGGCCCTGCTTCTTCAACTTGTCCTGCACGACCGCGAGCTTTTGCATGACGGCGGCGTCCTGCTCCTTGCTCCAGGAACAGACGACATCCTCGTTATGGTAGCAAAGTATGGCGTAGAGCATGCACAATGGTCCTTCTTGCCCTCAGGACGAACCAGTATGCCGATAGCCGACACATGACCCAACAAAATTTCCGGGGGGATTTTTGGGCGACAGCAAGCGCAAGGTCCAAACGCCCTTGCATAGCCGACGCGACGATTGAGTTACGGAACGCGCCTTTTGCCTCCCGGCCCCCAACCAGGATAACGGGTTCGGGTTTGAGAAAAAGAAGCTAACCGTTCGCCGCCGCCTCGATATCGGCAATGACGATCTTCTTCATCTTCAACATCGCCTTCATGGCACGACCGGCTTTGGCTCGATCCGGATCCTGCAACAGGCGCGGCATCATATCGGGTACCACCTGCCACGACACGCCAAACCTGTCCTTGAGCCACCCACACTTAAGGGGCCCGCCGCCATCGGCGGTGAGCTTGTTCCAGTAGTAGTCAACCTCGTCCTGCGACTTACAGTCGATGCTGAACGAGACAGCTTCACTGAACTGGAAATGCGGGCCGCCGTTCAACGCGATGAACCGCCTTCCCTCGAGATCAAAGGCGACGGTCAGCACCGTTCCGGGCGGCTTAGAGCCGCCTTCGCCATAATAGGTCGTTTCGACGATCTTCGAATTGCTGAACACGGTGGTGTAAAATTTCGCTGCTTCCTCGGCCTGCGTATCGAACCAAAGGAACGGGGTGATGTTGGGCATCGTGGGCTCCATGATTGCGCGCCCCGGTTGATGCGAGGCAACCCGCCAGCAACCGTCGGGTTCCGCAAGGACGTGGCCCAAGGACGAGCGGCCCCGCCGCGATCGACATCACTAAGGGATTTTTATATCAGACATTTTTCCGCCTGGATTCGGCGACGTCCCGCCATTGTCGGCCATGCAAATCATCGTGACCGTCGGGGCATGGTGGTCCGGAATATCGGCGTGAGGCGCGCTTAAATCTTAAAAGAGGGGTCTTCGTGTGATCCCCGGTGATCAGACCTGATCGGCCTTCATCGCGACACGAAGCGCCTTGGGTATCGGCTTCGCCCGCCCTTCGGATATGAACGCCACCTTCACCCTCGCGTCCAGCAGCAGCACGTCGCCACACCGGACCTCCTGATGCAAAGTGATCGAGGCGCCGCGGACCTCCAGTGGCCGCGTCACGATGTCGAGTACGTCGTCCATCCGCGCGGGCTTCAGAAACTCGAGCTGCATCGCGCGCACCACGAAGGCAAAACCGGGCGCCTCGCTTTCGGCCTCCGCGAACAGCGCGCGCTGGTCGGCGCCGAGCAGCCGCAGATAGTTGCTACGTCCACGCTCCATGAAGCGCAGATAATTAGCGTGATAGACGAGGCCGGTAAAATCCGTGTCCTCATAATAGACGCGGACTTGCATGTGATGCCTGCCGTCGCGAATCTCGCCGTCGAGATGGCGGGTCTGCGGCGACGCATTCATTGATCTTCCTCCTCCCCGCCGAACAAGCCGAACTGCGCCGGATCGCGCGTGGGCTCAGTCAGGCCGAGATGACGGAACGCGTGTGACGTGAGCAGCCGTCCGCGCGGCGTGCGCTGCAGGTAGCCGCACTGGATCAGGAACGGCTCGATGATGTCCTCGATGGCGTCGCGCGGCTCCGACAGCGCCGCCGCCATGGTCTCCACCCCCACAGGTCCGCCACCATAGTTCAGCGCGATGGTCGTGAGATAGCGGCGGTCCATCGCATCGAGGCCGGCCGCATCGACTTCGAGCGCGCCGAGCGCATGATCGGCGATTTTCCGGTCGATCGACGCCGCATCGGCGGCGGACGCGAAATCGCGCACCCGGCGCAGCAGGCGGCCGGCGATGCGCGGGGTGCCGCGGGCGCGGCGGGCGATCTCGTTGGCGCCGTCCGCCGTCATGCTGACATTGAGAACACGGGCGCCACGGCTGACGATCCTCTCCAGCTCATCGACGGTGTAGAAATTCAATCGCACCGGAATCCCGAAGCGGTCGCGCAGCGGATTGGTCAAGAGGCCCGCGCGCGTCGTTGCGCCGACCAGCGTAAACTTCGCCAACTCGATCTTGACCGAGCGGGCCGCCGGTCCCTCGCCGATGATGAGATCGAGCTGAAAATCCTCCATCGCCGGATAGAGCACCTCCTCCACCGCCGGCGAGAGGCGATGAATTTCATCAATGAACAACACGTCGCGCTCTTCGAGGTTAGTCAGAAGTGCCGCAAGATCACCGGCCTTGGCGATCACGGGACCGGAGGTTGCGCGAAAGCCGACGCCGAGTTCGCGCGCGACGATCTGCGCCAGCGTGGTCTTGCCGAGGCCGGGCGGGCCGACGAACAGCACGTGATCGAGCGCCTCTTTTCGTTTACGGGCAGCATCGATGAAGATCTGCAGGTTGGCGCGCGCCTGCGCCTGGCCGACGAACTCGGACAGCTTCTGCGGCCGCAGCGCGGTGTCGCCGACATCGTCGGTGCGGCGTTCGGGCGTGACGATGCGGGAGGGCGTGGTCACTTCGACAGCTCCTTCAAGCCGAGCCGGATCAGTTGCGCGGTCTCCGCATTTTCGCCAGCGCCGCGCGAGGCGGCCGCGATCGCTGCGGTCGCCTGCGGTTGACCGTAACCGAGATTAACCAGTGCGGAGATCGCATCCCGCACCGGGCGCGGCGCATGCTGGTCATCGATGGCGCCCGCAAGATGGACCACCGCCGGATCGACATTTGCGAAGGACGGCGCCTTGTCCTTGAGCTCGGTGACGATGCGTTCAGCCACCTTTGGTCCGACGCCCGGCGTACGCGCCACCGCAGCCTTGTCCCGCAGGGCAATGGCGTTAGCGAGATCGGCCGGCGACAGCGTGCCCAGCACCGCGAGCGCCACCCTCGCACCGACGCCCTGCACCGTCTGCAACAGACGGAACCACTCGCGCTCGTGGTCAGTGCGAAATCCGAACAGCTTGATCTGGTCCTCGCGCACATACGTCTCGATCGACAACACCGCCGCCTCGCCCGGCGACGGCAGCGCCTGCAGCGTGCGCGAGGCGCAATGCACCTGATAGCCGACGCCGCCGACATCGAGGATCAGATAATCCTCGCTGTAGGAGTCGATGATACCTTTCAGCTTGCCGATCATGCGCCCGCCACCTTCATCCGCAGCGCCGCAGCGCCCCGGTGATGCGCGTGGGTAATGGCAATAGCGAGCGCGTCGGCGGCGTCCGCGCTCCTCGGATCGGCTTTCGGCAGCAGGATTTTCAGCATCGCCTGGATCTGGGTCTTGTCGGCATGGCCCGCGCCAACCACGGTCTTCTTTACCTGGTTGGGCGCGTATTCCGCCACCGCGATGCCGAACATCGCCGGCGCCAGCATCGCAACGCCCCGCGCCTGCCCGAGCTTCAGCGTCGCCACGCCATCCTTGTTGACGAAGGTCTGCTCGATCGCAGCCTCGGCGGGGCGGAATCGGTCGAGCACTGCGCCGAGCCCGGCATGGATCGCCAGCAGCCGGCTCGCCAGCGCCATGTGTTCGCGCGTCTCGACCGAGCCGCAGCCGACGAAGATCAGCCGATGGCCCTCGATGTCGAGCACGCCCCAGCCGGTGCGGCGGAGGCCCGGATCAATGCCCAGAATGCGAATCGGTGCGGAGGTCATGGCCCATGTTAGCGCAAAGCATCCCGCTGCGTCCCCCAAGCGGGCTCCGGCTCTATTCGTTTCAACGCATCGAACCTTGCCCGTTCCGGTAACGACAAAGCCGTATCCGTCGTCCGACCGATCTATCCATGTTCGGCTGAACATGGTCCGCTCGAGGACGGGATAGCCACGTCATAAGCGACGGCAGATCCGTCTCCGAGACCGGACCGAAGAGGAATTTCAAGCGTTATGCGGATAGCAATTGCCGTTTTCTTCATGATGACGATCGTCAGCACCGCTGTTTCGGCCGATTCGCCAACCGCCGCGCAAAACCGGTTCACGTCCATTGCCAACAAGGACTGCACTTTCGCTCCGATCGGCGACGAGCCGGGCGACGAGGAAGACCAGCTCAAGACATGTCCCGGCGCCGGTGGCGCGCAGGTGCTGGTCAACGCCCTGGGAACCCGTCTGCGGATAGGCTTTCGCTGGCCAAAGGGGGCTCACCCGCAAACGATCATCTGGGCGGTGGAAGCATGGTCCGCCGGATTGACCGTCGACTGGCGCGGATCTGGCAAGGGCAAGGAGTTCGAGCCTTATGCCGCGATCGTCAGGATGAAACTTCAGAAACAGGATTTGCCGGTTGCGGGCAACCAGGTACTCGCCGTGATCCGGATCACACATGATACCGCCTGCGTCATGGGCGCTGTTGACACCGGAGCGAACCCGAATGCCAATGAAGCTGCGCATGCACTCGCCGATGCAGCGGCATCGTTCGCATGTGGCAAGGACAAGCCGACGATCGGCGGAATGAGAACCAAGGCCGCGGAAGAGATTGTGCGGGGCATCGCCGAATGATGAACCGGCAGATCAAGCCAACAGGCCGGCAAGCGTAAGCCGCCGGTGCTGGAGCACGGACGGAAAGAGTATTCGCCAAGAGAATTGAGGCGCTCAGTCAGGTCACGAGTTGACCTTCAACCGCATTCTGCCGGGGTTTTCACCACGATGAGCATACTGTTCAGAATCGTCCTTGCATCCGTCCTCACGAGCCCTGCGCTTGCACTCGCGCAAACGCCGAAAAAACCCGCCGCGTCTCCTGCCTTGGAGGCGGAATTCAATGCCTTTATCGTCAAGTTCCGAGCGGCTTTGAAAGCGAACGATCCGGCTGCCGTCGCCAGCATGACCAAGCTGCCTTTCATGGGTGACAAGGCGTACGCGGATGCCGCACAGTTTCGGGCGAAGGCCTATCCGGAACTGTTCCCCGCGAAAGATCGTGCGTGCATCCAGCGGAAGAAAGCGGAATACGGTCGAGATGGCGAGAACAACGACAACTACTTTGTCATCTGCGGCGAGAGCATTTTTACCTTCACCAGGACGCCAGCCGGATTCCTTCTGACGGAGGTTGGCGTAAATGATTAGGCATGCGCCCTCAGCGAACGCGTAGCGCCCCGCTACTATGGCGTTTTCGAGCGAAGTGGAGCGGAAATGCTCTACAGCAGCGTCCCACTCAGGATCAGCACCGCCACGCTGAAGTAGATCATCAGCCCGGTGACGTCGACCAACGTCGCCACCAGCGGCGCCGAAGCGCTCGCGGGATCGAAGCCGGCGCGTTGTAGCATAAACGGAAGCATCGATCCGGACACCGAGCCGAAAACAACAACGCCGATCAGCGCAGCCGCGACGGTCAGCCCGATCAGCATCCAGTGCTCGCCATAGTCGTAAATGCCGAGCTTCTGCCAGGCCACCACGCGGACCAGTCCGATGACGCCCAGCATGGCGCCGAGGATCAATCCCGTCGGCAGTTCGCGCAAGGCCACGCGCCACCAGTCGCCGAGCTTGACCTCGCGCAGCGCCAGCGCGCGGATCAGGAGCGAGGTCGCCTGCGAGCCGGAGTTGCCGCCCGAACTCATGATCAGCGGGATGAACAGCGTCAGCACGATGGCCTTTTCCAGCTCGCCCTCGAAGTGCTGCATGGCGCTCGCGGTCAATAGCTCGCCGATAAACAGCACGCACAGCCAACCGCCGCGCTTGCGGATCATACCCGGCAGCCCAACCTGCAGATACGGTTCGTCAGTCGCCGCCATGCCGCCGAATTTCTGGGCGTCCTCGGTGTTTTCTTCGATGATGGCGTCGATGATGTCGTCGACCGTGACGATGCCGAGGACATGCCCGGCCTTGTCCACGACAGGCACCGCCAGCATGTCGTGCCGCGAGATCAGCCGCGCGACCTCTTCGCGATCCGTTAGCGGGGAGGTGGTGATCGGGGCGCGCGCCAGATCGGCGATCTGGGCCGAAGGCTCACCGGCGATCAGCCGCCGCAACGACACCGCGCCCACCAGCCTTCGCGTGAAGGCGTCCAGTACATAGATCGCATAGACCGTCTCGCGGGTCCGTTCGACCTGGCGGATATGCTGTAGGGTCTGCTCCACTGTCCAGGTCGCGGTGACGCTGACGAATTCGGTTGTCATCATCGCGCCCGCGGTGTTTTCCGGGTAAGTGAGCAGATTCTCGATAGTGGCCCGCGTGTTTCGGTCGAGCCCCTGCATCAGTTCGCTGCGCGCCGGCTCATCGAGCTGCTGGACGATATCGGCGGCGACGTCCGCCGACATTTCAGTCAATAAGATGATGGCGGTGCGCCGGGGCAGCGAGGCGATGACCTCCGCGCCGTGATATAGTTCCGGCTTGTCGAGAATCTCGACCGAAGTATCGACCGGCAGAAGCACCAGCACCGCCGCGGCGTCCTGCGGTTCGAGCTGGTTGAGAATTTCGACGTTATCGGCGACATGGCCGCCGCTCAGGCGCGAGGCCAGCGCGTACACATCGAGGTCGCCGTCCGTTGTGGCGGTGTGGATATCCGTCATAGCTCACCTTCGTGGTCTGCCGGCAACGGCAGGCCTGGCGAGCCCATCAAGCTCTCAGACCGGCGCCGCTGTCGGCGAGGTACCTGGCAAAGTACCTGGACTGTCGCTTGGCATAATGTCGTGGTTTCCAGTGATGGGCGTGCGACCGAGGCCGCAAGCATCCCGCTTGGCTGACATGATCCTTCAGCCGGACGGCGTCAAGAAAAAAGCGCGATCACTCAGGTTCGGAAATTTGATGTGACCCTGCGCGACGGCAAGGCGCGCGCCTCAAGAAGCCGCCGTCGCAAGCATGTCCAGAATATCCTCCGGGAAGACCTGTTCGGTAGGCCTCGCGAGTTCGGCGCGCGACCACCAGCGATATTCCGCCATCACCTCGCGTTCAAGCTCGGTCCACGCCCCGCTGGACACGGCATGATAGCCGGTTCTCACCAGAAAGAACCGCTCGTCGGCCATTACACGCTCGCCGCCGATGAGTTCGAGAACGAATTGGCGCTGCGCGATTTCCGGTCCGACACTGGCGACACGCAGGCCGGTCTCCTCCCATAACTCCCTGATCGCCGCCTGTTCGAAGGTTTCACCATCGTCGACAGCGCCCCCCCGGGGTCGCCCAAAAGCTTCTGTCCGCCGACGCGCTGTCCTTATGGGCGAAACGAAACAGCAGCAAGCGCTCGTCAGGGTCGAGCAACAGCAGCCGCGCCGCGGGGCGCAGACGCAGGGAGCCATGCGAGACCGCGCTCACCCCCCCAGCTTCGCCATCAGAGCGTCCGACACCTCAAAGTTGGCATAGACGTTCTGCACGTCGTCGTGCTCGTTCAGGAGGTCGATCAGCTTGAGCAATTTCTCACCGGTGTCGTCATCGACGGCAACGGTGTTCTGCGGCTTCCAGATCAAGGCGACCTTGCGCGCCTCGCCGAACCTGGCTTCCAGCGCCTTGGCGGCCTCGCGGAAGGTGTCCTGCGAGGCATAGATTTCGTGGCCGCCCTCGCCCGACACCACGTCGTCGGCGCCGGCTTCAATGGCAGCTTCCAGCATGTCGTCGGCCGAGGCCTTGCCCGCGTCATATTCAATAACGCCAAGCCGGTCGAACATAAACGACACCGAGCCGGTTTCACCGAGATTGCCGCCGGCCTTCGTGAAATACGAACGGATGTCGGAGGCGGCGCGGTTGCGATTGTCTGTCAGCACTTCCATGATAACCGCCACGCCGCCGGGGCCGTAGCCTTCGTAACGCAGTTCGTCATAGCTCTCGGCATCGTTGCCGCTGGCCTTCTTGATGGCGCGCTCGATGTTGTCCTTGGGCATATTTTCTGCCCGCGCCGCGATCATGGCAGCGCGCAGCCGTGCATTCATCGCCGGATCGGGCGCCCCCAGTTTGGCCGCCACCGTGATTTCGCGCGCGAGCTTGCTGAACAGCTTCGACTTTTGGGCATCCTGCCTGCCCTTTCGGTGCATGATGTTCTTGAATTGGGAATGTCCGGCCATCGGCAGGGTCTCTCTCAAATCCGGGGCAGGCCCGGCGGCGGCACCGGGCGGCCTCTGCAAAGGTGGAAGCGGCGCGGCGTTATAAGACGGGTTCGCGCCGAATCAAAGACCCGCTCGGCAATGTGCGGTGCGGCCATGTCATCGAATCAGAATCCTTCAAGCGGATCACGTCCAGAACGACGGCTCTGCCTGCTCGAGCCGTCCGCCGAGCCGCACCGGCGCGATTCTGAGCGCGAGCCCCGTCGCGTCGTCGGTCTCGACCGCGACGCCGCTCAAGGTGGCGACGCCGCTGGCCGGCTCGAACCGGGCGCTCGAAATGCCGGTGGTGAAGCGGCGCAGCGGCTCATCCCTCTGCATTCCGATCACGGAGTCATAATCGCCGGTCATGCCGGCATCGCTCATATAGGCGGTGCCGCCGGAAAGGATGCGATGATCCGCCGTTGGCACATGGGTATGCGTTCCCACCACGAGGCTGACACGGCCGTCGCAGAAGAAACCCATGCTTTGCTTTTCGCTGGTCGCTTCGCCGTGGAAATCCACGACGATCGCGTCCACCGCCTCGCGCAGCGGACAGGCATCTAACTCACGATCGATAGCACGGAAGGGATCGTTGAACGGCTCCATGAAGATGCGCGCCATGGCATTGATGACAAGCGCGCGGCGGCCATCCTTGGTGTCGATCAGCATTGCGCCGCGTCCTGGCGTATGACGCGGGAAATTCAGCGGACGAATGAGCCGCGGCGCCCGCTCGATGAATACCAGCGCCTCTTTCTGATTCCATGCGTGATTGCCGAGGGTGACAGCGTCGGCACCGGCGTCGAGAAATTCCTGGTAGATCGTCTCCGTGATACCGAAACCGCCGGCCGCATTCTCGCCGTTGACGACGACAAGATCGAGCTTCCATGCGGCAATGATCACCGGCAGGTGTTCGTTGACCGCGGTGCGCCCGGTCTTGCCGACGACGTCGCCGATAAAAAGAATCCGCAACCTTATAAACTCCGGAAATCGAACAGATCGGTTTCGGTTAGCACATAATCGAGCCGGACGTCGTGGGGCAGTGCCGGCACCTGCGGTATCTCCTGCACCGTAAAAGCAAGACCGATCGCGACAAGGGTCTTATGTCGCCGAAGAGCCTCAAGCGTGCGGTCGTAATAGCCGGCGCCATAGCCGATACGATGGCCGGCGCGGTCGAACGCGACGAGCGGAACCAGCACGATATCCGGGACGACCTCGGCCGCAGTGGCGGACGGCTCGGAAATCCCGAACGCGCCGGGCACCAGCGCCGCGCCTTGCTTCCACGCGCGGAACGCCAGCGCGGCGTCAGGCCGTGAGATCGCCGGCATCGCAAGCGCCGCGCCATGCCTGGCGAGGCTCTGCATCAGCGGCACGGGATCAATCTCGCTGCGGATCGGCGCGTAGCCGGCGACGACTGTTGATGACGTTATATCGAGGGGCGGCATCCGTGCCGCCATCGCGACCGCCGCACCGGCGCGCTGCTGTGGATCCAACGCATCGCGACGAGCCAGTGCGGCGGCGCGCAACTCGTTCTTGGGTGGAGCGTCAGAGGAAATCGACATGCAGAATGTTTATAGCGTTTTTTAGCAAAGGGGCCCGGTTCGTTCGACGAAAGCGTCAAGACAAAAATCACGGAGCCTAGCTTCTGGTCTCGTCAGAAGCAGAGCCGCTAACAGTTCAAAGCGAGCGACATGAAACTAGAAACCCGGCAATGCAGACAAGTTTACAAAGTCTGCGACTGCTATGGCGGGCATAACAATCGAATAGCGCAAAGGGAAGCGCGAAGCCGCAATCGCCGTTGGAGCGCTCGATCCCGGAGTTCCCTACGAAAGTAGGTGGGCACCATATGTCCGGGTCCACGGACCCGGCCAGGGACAGTTCCCTTAAGGATCGATAAGGCCCCGGGGATGTGTGGCTCCTGACGCGCGACGCAGCCTCGCATTGCGGAATGTATCTACGATGAGCAGCGAGCGCCAGTGCGACACGCTATCAGGCACGAACTTTCATGGTTGCTGTAAAAGATCTAGAAACTCGCTCACCCTTGACCAGATCAGTGTTGAAACGAGACACACTATCGCAAACCGATCCAGATTCAGGATAACTCAGGCTCAGCCCACTGCATATGTGCGTGCGCGTTCCATTGGGCAGGCATCTCTTAATTGCGATCAATCAAAGCCTGTCATTCGAATACTTACCCGATGGCGATGCCGCCGCCGACGGTGCGGTTTAACATCTGCGTGGTCTTCTCGATGCGGTGGGCCGCCATGTTCAGCGCGGCGACAACCGCTGTCTGCGTAGCGCGTGCGCGCTCGGCGGCCGCAGCGCGCACATCGCGCAATGCCTTGAGCTCTTCCTCCAGCGCCCGGATGCGCTGTTGCGCATCCAGCAGTTCGTCGGAGGTTACCAGCGCTGCCATGACCTCGAGCCGCTGGTCGCCGATCTCGCCGAACTTGCCGCGCAATTGGCCGATACGGCTTTCCAGATCGCCTGCAAGCTTCAGCAACCGGTCTTCCTGGCCATCCTCGCAGGCCATCCGGTACTGGCGGCTATTGATGGTCACGTTGACGTGGCTCATGGCTTCTCTCCCGCCGCCTCGAGCACGGACTTGATAGTGCCGATCGCCGCGTCGAGCTTTTCGGCGATCTCGCGATTGGTGCGCTCGAGCTTGCGGGTGCGCACCAGCGATCCGTCGAGCTCATCCGCAAGGCGCGAACGATCCGCACCCAAAGCCTGAATACGGCTCGCTAGCTCGTCCTCATTGCGGTCGGCATCGCGCCGTCGCTCCACCGCTCTCTCCAGCGCATCAAGCGCGGCCGTCAGTCGCCGGGTTGCAGCGTCGATATCGGTTCCGCCACTATTGGCCGGTTCAGCACTGCCGGAACGATTGGCCGGTTGGTCGTTCATGTTCGTCCTGCGCGCCTTTGGGCCAACTGCCGGCCAGACTACAAAGGTGCGGCTCGGCAAGCCCTTAGGGACCGAAATTTACGTGGCGGACGAGGCCAACGCAACGCCGCTGCAAAACTATGCACCGCAAAACATTCTCGCCCTAAGGAGGGCCTCCCGCCCCTTGGACTCCGCCGACGCAGGTGCTATGCCCCCGGCAAGCTAGTTTTTACCCCCTTGGACACCATCGGATTCCCATGCAAACCGTCAGCCCTCCTCCCTATCAGGATCGGATATCTCCCATGCCGACCGTCGATTCCTCCCGTATGGCAAATGCAATCCGCGCGCTCGCGATGGATGGTGTAGAAAAAGCAAAATCGGGCCATCCCGGCCTGCCGATGGGCATGGCCGACGTCGCCACGGTGCTGTTCACCAAGTTCCTGAAATACGACGCCGCCGATCCGCACTGGCCGGACCGCGACCGCTTCATCCTCTCCGCCGGCCACGGTTCGATGCTGCTTTATGCGTTGTTGTACCTGACGGGCAACAAGGACATGACGCTCGATCAGCTCAAGAATTTCCGGCAGCTCAACTCCAAGACGCCGGGCCATCCCGAGAACTTCATCACCGACGGCGTCGAAACCACCACCGGCCCGCTCGGCCAGGGCGTCGCCACCTCGGTCGGCTTTGCGCTGGCGGAGCGCCTGCTGGCCGCGGAGTTCAGCAGTGAAGTGGTCGACCACTACACCTATGTGCTGTGCTCCGACGGCGATCTGATGGAAGGCATCAGCCATGAGGCGATCGCGCTGGCTGGTCACCTCAAGCTCAACAAGCTGATCTTCCTTTACGATGATAACGGCATCACCATTGACGGCCCGATCTCGCTGGCCGACGACGTCGATCAGGTGGCGCGTTTCAAGGCGTGCGGCTGGGACGCAAAACGGATCGACGGCCACGATCAGAAGGCGATCGCCGCTGCAATCCGCCGGGCGCAAAAATCCGACAAACCGTCGCTGATCGCCTGCAAGACCATTATCGGTTTCGGCGCCCCCACCAGGGCCGGCACGTCCAAGGCGCACGGCGAAGCGCTCGGCGCGGAAGAACTCGCAGGCGCGAAGAAAGCCCT
This sequence comes from Nitrobacter vulgaris, assembly GCF_031453995.1. Taxonomy (NCBI): domain Bacteria; kingdom Pseudomonadati; phylum Pseudomonadota; class Alphaproteobacteria; order Hyphomicrobiales; family Nitrobacteraceae; genus Nitrobacter; species Nitrobacter vulgaris. The sequence continues at coordinate 41,074 of NZ_JAVDPZ010000021.1, forward strand.
CGGCTGGGATTACGGCCCCTTCGAAATTCCCGACGATGTCCTCAAGGTCTGGCGAAGCGCTGGACGCAAGGGCAAGCGGCACAATAAGGAGTGGCGCGCGCGATTCGCAGCCCGGCCAGAGGCGGAGCGAGACGAATTCAAACGCCGCGTCATTGACCGCAAGCCGTCTCAAAACCTCGCCGAGGTGATCCGCAAGCTCAAGGACAAACTGGTCGCCGAGCCGCCGACGGTCGCCACCCGCAAAGCCAGCGAATTGGCGCTCGAGGTGCTGGTTCCGGCGGTGCCGGAACTGCTGCTCGGCTCCGCCGACCTCACGCCGTCCAACAACACCCGCACCAAGGGTCTAAAAGAAGTGCAGCCTGGCCACTACGATGGCCGCTACATCCACTACGGCATCCGCGAACTCGGCATGGCCGCGGCCATGAACGGCATCGCCCTGCATGGCGGATATGCCCCGGCCGGCGGCACCTTCATGTGCTTCGCCGACTATGCCCGCCCGGCGATGCGCATTTCGGCGCTGGCGCATATTCCCACGATCTACATCATGACGCACGACTCGATCGGACTTGGCGAGGATGGCCCGACCCATCAGCCGGTCGAGCATCTGGCAAGCTTGCGCGCGATGCCAAACATGCGCGTGTTCCGCCCCGCCGATGCGGTCGAGACTGCCGAGTGCTGGCAGCTCGCTCTGGAGCGGCCGAAGGGACCGACGGTTCTGGCGCTGTCCCGCCAGAACCTCACGCCGGTGCGCAAGACCGCGCATGCGGACAATCGCTGCGCGCACGGTGCCTATGAACTGGTCGCGGCCAATGGCGAGGCGAAGGTGTCGATTTTCGCGACCGGATCCGAAGTTGAGATCGCCGTCGCCGCACAACAGCAACTGTCCCAGCGCGGCATCGCGTCGCGGGTGGTTTCGGTGCCCTCGCTCGAGCTATTGCTCGAGCAGCCCGAGGATCGCCGGCAGGCGATTATTGGCAAGGCGCCTGTCAAGATTGCCGTGGAAGCGGCTGTGCGCTTCGGGTGGGACGCCGTGATCGGGGCGGACGGGCTTTTCGTCGGCATGCACAGTTTCGGTCACAGCGCTCCTGCCAAGGACCTCTACAAGCATTTCGGCATTACCGCCGAAGCCGTGGTCAAAGCGGTGGAGACGCGCCTTGGTTGAGGTTGAGATTGCCTCAATATCAAAAAGGCGCTAGCTAAAAACCGTGGAATGGATTTGGCCATTCGCTGCTCGGCCAATCATGGGCCCTGGATGCGAATGGAGAATCCAAAATTCCGCTGGCAACTTACATTTGCTGGCGGTCTCTGTGATTTCAACATTCGGGAAGATGCTCGCTGAAATGGGCATTCGAATGTTAAAATCGGACCGCTAGACATTACCAATGGTCACGGCCTGGCAGAACCGGGCGAAAAGGCGTTGACGCTGCGCGCGCAAAATGTGGTTGCGCGCAGGGAACGTCACCCATTTGAAGGAGAATGAAGATATGGCAGTCCGGGTCGCAATCAACGGGTTTGGCCGCATTGGCCGCAATGTTTTGCGCGCCGTTTACGAGGCCGGCCGCGACGAAATCGAGATCGTCGCCATCAACGATCTCGGCCCGGTGGAAACCAACGCGCACCTGTTGCGCTTCGACTCGGTGCACGGCCGCTTCCCTTTCGAGGTGAAGGTCGAAGGCGACAGCATCGTGATCGGCAAGAAAAAGATCAAGGTGATCGCCGAGCGTGATCCATCGAAACTGCCCTGGAAGGAACTCGGCATCGACATCGCGATGGAGTGCACAGGCCTCTTCACCGCGAAAGAAAAAGCCTCCGCACATCTCACCGCCGGCGCCAAGCGCGTGCTGGTATCGGCTCCGGCCGAAGGCGCCGACATGACCGTGGTCTACGGCGTCAACCACGACAAGCTGACGAAGGACCATCTGGTCGTTTCGAACGGTTCCTGCACCACCAACTGTCTCGCTCCGGTGGCGAAGGTCCTCAACGATCTGGTCGGCATCGAAACCGGGTTCATGACCACGATCCACGCCTATACCGGCGACCAGCCGACGCTCGACACCATGCACAAGGACCTCTATCGCGGCCGCGCCGCGGCTCTCTCGATGGTCCCGACCTCGACCGGCGCCGCGAGGGCGATCGGCCTGGTGTTGCCCGAGTTGAAGGGCAAGCTTGACGGCGTCGCGATCCGCGTACCGACGCCGAACGTCTCGGTGGTCGATCTCAAGGTGATCGCCAAGAAGGAGACCACCACCAACGAAATCAACGAGGCGATGAAGCGGGCTGCATCACAGGAGCTGAAGGGCATCCTCGGCACCACGGACCAGCCCAATGTCTCGAGCGACTTCAACCACGATTCGCACTCCTCGACGCTCCACATCGACCAGACCAAAGTGCAGAACGGCACGCTGGTGCGCGTGTTGTCGTGGTACGACAACGAATGGGGCTTCTCCAACCGCATGACTGACACCGCCGTAGCAATGGCGAAGCTGATCTGAGACCACGTGTCCGGGCGCATCGCGGCGCACGCGCCGCGATGCGGAACCGGCGCCATTCAATACCGCAACTTTTCCTGCGTGGCGGTCCCGGTTTGTGGCGCACCGTTGACGCGGCACCGTGTTCGGGACATCCAGACCATGACAAATTCCTTCCGCACTCTTGATGACGTTGACGTTAGAGGAAAGCGCGTCCTGCTGCGCGTCGACCTCAATGTCCCCATGGAGCAGGGGCGCGTTACCGACGCCACGCGGTTGGAACGGGTGGCGCCGACGATCACGGAAATAGCGGACAAGGGTGGCAAAGCGATCCTGCTGGCGCATTTCGGCCGGCCCAAGGGTCCCGATCCCAAAAACTCGTTGCGGCCGGTCGCGGCGGAACTTGCCAAAGTACTCGGCAAACCGGTCGCGTTCGCCGACGACTGCGTCGGCGAACCGGCACAACAGGCGATCGCCGCTATGAAGGATGGCGACATCCTGTGCCTGGAAAATACCCGCTTCCACAAGGAAGAGGAAAAGAACGATCCGGAGTTCGTCGCCGAACTCGCCAAGCTCGGCGATATCTGGGTCAACGACGCCTTCTCAGCCGCGCATCGCGCCCACGTCTCGACCGAAGGTCTCGGCCACAAGCTGCCGGGTTATGCCGGACGCACCATGCAGGCCGAGCTTGAAGCGCTCAACAAAGCGCTCGAAGCACCGACCAAACCCGTCATCGCCGTGATCGGCGGCGCAAAGGTCTCGACCAAAATCGACCTCCTGGAAAACCTCGTCAGCAAGGTCGATGCGCTGGTGATCGGCGGCGGCATGGCCAACACCTTCCTGCACGCGCAGGGCATCAACATCGGCAAATCGCTGGCGGAAAAAGATCTCGCGGCGACCGCGCTACGCATTATGGAAAAGGCCGAGGCCGCCAACTGCGCCATCATCCTGCCGGTGGATGCGACCGTGGCATTCCATTTCGCCGCCAACGCGCCGTCCCAAGCCTACGGGCTCGACGCTATTCCTGCGGAGGGGATGATTCTCGATGTTGGACCGCAGTCGGTGGAGCGCGTTCATTCGGCCATCGACGACGCCGCAACGCTGGTCTGGAACGGCCCGCTCGGCGCGTTCGAACTGACCCCTTTCGATCACGGCACCGTCGTCGCGGCAAAACACGCGGCAGCCCGCACCAAGACTGGAAAGCTGGTGTCGGTCGCAGGCGGCGGCGATACAGTCGCGGCGTTGAACCAAGCTGGCGTAGCCGGTGACTTCACCTATGTTTCAACGGCCGGCGGCGCGTTCCTGGAGTGGATGGAAGGCAAGCCGCTGCCCGGCGTTGAGGTGCTAAGGGCAAAATGACGCTGCTCCTCGCGGCAAAATGAGTTGCGGTGTCAGAAAACCGCAACTCTCATGCCTGCATAATCCTCAAGTTCCGACCTTATCGGAAGTCGGATGAGGTATGCAGGAGGAGCCGCTGATGAATCTCGCTGACCTCAACGAAGTGGCGCAGGCCATGGTCGCGCCGGGCAAGGGCATTCTTGCCGCCGACGAATCGTCTCCCACCATCACCAAACGGTTCAACGCCATCGGCGTGACATCCACCGATGAAAGCCGGCGCGACTATCGCGAGATGATGTTCCGCGCCGCCGACGCCATGACGAAATACATCTCCGGCGTTATCCTTTATGACGAAACGATCTGGCAGAACGCGAAGGACGGCACGCCGCTGATCAAGCTGATCGAGCAGGCCGGTGCCATTCCCGGCATCAAGGTCGATGAAGGAACGCAACCCTTACCCGCATGTCCCGGCGAACTCGTGACCGTCGGACTGGACCGGCTCGCGGAGCGGCTGAAAAAATACTACGCCCACGGCGCACGCTTCGCGAAATGGCGCGCGGTGATCGACATCAACACGGCAGGTCGTATCCCGAGCATGACGGCGATCGGCGTCAACGCTCATGCCCTGGGGCGCTACGCCGCGCTGTGCCAGGCTGCCCAAATCGTGCCTATCGTCGAACCGGAAGTGTTGATGGACGGCGATCACGACATCGATCGCTGCTTTGAGGTCACGACGCGCGTACTCAACGTGACGTTCCAGGAATTGCGCAAGCAGCGCGTCGCGCTGGAAGGTATGATTTTGAAGCCAAATATGGCGGTCCCGGGCAAAAAGAGCGGGAAAAATGCATCGGTCGAAGAGGTCGCGGAAAGGACGGTACGCATGCTGAAGGCCTGCGTGCCGGCCGCCGTGCCCGGTATTGCGTTTCTGTCCGGCGGACAGTCCGACGAGGAGGCCACAGCCCATCTCGATGCCATGAATCGGATAGACAACCTGCCGTGGAGGCTCACCTTCTCCTACGGCCGCGCGTTACAGGCGGCGGCGCAGAAGGCGTGGTCCGGCAAGTCCGAGAACGTCGCAGCCGGGCAACGGGCGCTCATTCACCGGGCGCGGATGAATTCGCTCGCAAGCAAAGGAGAGTGGAGAGCCGACCTCGAGGAGAAAGCTGCGTGAGGGATTGCCGCCCAACCGCCTGTCCATGATTTGCCCTTGCGGTGCGACGCCGCAACTGTTTTTGAGGGTCGATGCCTGGATCACGGGCGCGGAGAAGGTGCTGCGCCCTGATATCGCGATATTTTGGATCAGATCGATCCGAATGATGAACGTGATCTACCAGCAGGTCGAACGCCGCTAAAACTTTCTCCTGCTGCTCACGCTAAATTCGACGAAAATGTCCTGACATTGAGCTGCTCACTTTCACCTGTCCGGCTACCCGAGGCCCTCCGATGCTCGCGAAATCAGCCCCCCTCCGGCCCGCGCCGCGTCTTTATCTGGCGACGCCGGAGATCGACGATCCGGCAAGGATCATGACGCCACTGGCCGACGCGCTGGCGTCCGCGGATGTCGCCGCAGTGCTGATGCGGCTCGCGCCCTCCGATCCACGCACAATGATGTCGCGCATCAAGGTTCTCGCACCGTTGATCCAGAATAGCGGCGCTGCGGTTTTGCTCGATGGCCATGCCGATCTGGTCGCGCGGTCCGGCGCCGACGGCGCACATCTCACCGGTATCGAGGCGCTGCAGGAGGCAATGCCGCCGCTGAAACCCGACCGCATCGTCGGCGTTGGCGGCCTGTCGACACGCCATGACGCCATGGTCGCTGGCGAGACCGGCGCCGACTACGTGCTGTTCGGCGAGCCGGATAAGACCGGTGATCGGCCGTCCGCGGAAGCGATTGCTGATCGGCTGGCATGGTGGGCCGAACTGTTCGAGCCGCCCTGCGTCGCCCACGCCGCGAACCTCAATGAAGCACAGATTTTCGCAGCATCGGGTGCGGATTTCGTGCTGGTCGACGACATCGTCTGGAACGACCCCCGCGGCGCGGCGCTGGCGCTCACGGATGTCGCAACCGCAATCTGCCAAGGTTTCGGATCGCAAGGAAGCGCGCAACGTGCGGACCATCCTAATGGGGACGCCGGATGACCTTCCTGCGTCCTGTTGTCATCGTCGCCAGCGTTCTCATGCTCGGGGAAAGCGCCCTGGCGCAGCTCCAGTCAGCGCCGGCGGCCGACCCGCCATCCGCCAGCAAGAACGTGAAGACGAAGACCATCAAGTCGGTCCCGCCAACGCCATCCGCCAGACCCGAACCGGACAACAAGGCGAGCGCGCAAACCCCTGACGACCCGAATACGGATCTGGTCTACGGCGCCTATCAGCGCGGCCTCTACAAGACCGCGTTTGATCTCGCATTGAAACAGGCACAGGAAAACAAGGCTCCCGCCGCCATGACCATGCTCGGCGAGCTCTACGCCAATGGGCTCGGGGTCAAGCGCGACTACGGCAAGGCAATCGAGTGGCACCAGCGTGCGGCCGATCTGGGGGATCGCGAAGCAATGTTCGCACTCGCGATGCTTCGCATCAGCGGACGCGGCGGACCGCCCGACAGGGCGAGCGCCGTGAAATGGCTGGCTTCGTCCGCCAAGCTAGGCCAGCCCAAGGCCGCCTACAACCTGGCCCTTCTCTACATGGACGGGCAAACGCTGCCGCAGGACTTCAAGCGCGCCGCCGAACTACTGCGATCCGCAGCCGACGCCGGCACCCCGGAGGCGCAATATGCACTGGCGACCTTCTACAAGGAGGGCAACGGCCTCGAAAAGAATCTCTACAAGTCAGTGCGGCTGTTGCAGGCGGCCTCGCTCGCTGGCAACGTCGATGCCGAAGTCGAGTATGCGATCGCGCTGTTCAACGGCAGCGGCACCGAGAAGAACGAGGCCGCCGCGGTATCGCTGCTGCGCAAAGCCGCCAGGCAAAACAGCGCGATCGCTCAAAATCGCCTCGCCCGGGTTCTCGTCACGGACATGGGCGTGCCAACAAACAAGATCGAAGGCCTGAAATGGCACATCGTGGCGAAGACCGCCGGCAAGGGCGATCTGATGCTCGACGAAGCGATGGCGCAGGCAACGCCCGAAGAACGCGCCAAGGCGGAGAGCGCCGCCCGTAAATGGCTTGGAATCCAATGAACCGCTTGACGGGAACCTTCCCGCAGGGCACCCAGACCTCATCATCCACCTGAGCTCAATCATGCTGCAATCCGCTCTCATGAACGTCATGGTCAAGGCTGCGCGCCGCGCCGGCCGGAGCCTGAAACGCGATCTCGGCGAGATCGAGAATCTTCAGGTGTCACTGAAGGGACCTGCGAACTTCGTGAGTCTCGCGGACAAGCGCGCGGAGGACATCCTGTATGAGGAGCTCAGCAAGGCACGTCCCGGCTACGGCTTTTTCGGCGAAGAAGGCGGCAACCGCGAGGGCACGGACAAGAGCCACACCTGGATCGTCGATCCGCTCGACGGCACCACCAACTTCCTGCACGGCATTCCGCATTTCGGAGTCTCGATCGGCCTGCAGCGTGACGGCGTGCTGATTGCCGGCCTCGTTTACAATCCCGCCAATGACGAGCTCTACACCGCGGAGCGCGGCAAGGGTGCCTTTCTCAACGATCAGCGGCTGCGCGTGTCGGGGCGCCGCCAGATGAACGACTGCGTTATCGCCTGCGGCCTGCCGCATATCGGACGCGGTGACCATGAATTGTCGCGACGGGAGATGGCCGCCCTGCAGCCGAAGGTGGCGGGCCTGCGGCGCTTCGGCGCGGCCTCGCTCGATCTCGTCTTTGTCGCGGCGGGACGCATCGACGGCTACTGGGAGCGCAACCTGCAGCCGTGGGATATTGCGGGCGGACAGATCATCGTGCGCGAGGCCGGCGGCATCGTCAGCGGCATCCAGGGCGATGACGATCCGCTCGCGACCGGTGATGTGATCTGCGGCAACGAGTTCGTCCACGCCGAACTGGTGAAAATCCTCAAGCCGCTGGGATAGCGGCCCAGGCCAATGAAGGCGTTTGCTCGACGCAAAGCGATTCCGACACCCACGCTGCCGAAAACTGAGTCAGCGAGGACAATAGTCATGGCTGACGATTGTTAGCGCGACGATGGAAATATCTCACGCATACCGCACCCGCTGGAAGCTTCAGAGTCTTTCACCGCTGCCGTGACGCACGGAAACTCCGCTGGTTATTCCGCTGGATGCAGCGGTGCCGGCGGCCCGTGGATTTCCGGCTCGCCCACCGGCTCCAATCCGCTCTTGTCGCGCCCGAGTATGCGCATCACGACGACGAAAAACACCGGCACCATCAAGAGCGCCAGCACCACCACCGCGATCATGCCGCCCATCACGCTGGTGCCTAGCGCCTGCTGGCTCGCTCCGCCTGCACCGCTTGCAACGACCATCGGCAGCACGCCGGAGACGAATGCAAGGCCGGTCATCAAAATCGGGCGGAAGCGCAGCGCGCACGCCTCCATCGTGGCTTCGATGAGCGGCTTGCCCTGCGCGCGCAAATCCTTGGCGAATTCGACGATGAGGATAGCGTCCTTGGCCGCCAGGCCGATGATGGTGACGAGTCCGACGGTGAAATAGACGTCGTTGGCAAGCCCGCGCGTTGTCGCGGCCAGCACCGCGCCGCAGATCCCGAGCGGCACCGTCAGCAACACTGCGAGCGGAATGGTCCAGCTTTCATAAAGCGCAGCCAGGCAGAGGAACACCACTAGCGCCGAGAGCGCGAGCAGGAACGGCGCCTGTGATCCCGACAACTTTTCCTGCAACGACTGACCGGTCCATTCATAGCCAAAGCCGCGCGGAAGACGATCAGCCAGCCGTTCCATCTCGGCGATTGCATCGCCGGAGGTGAAGCCCGCCCGCGCCTCTCCGGTGATGCGCATTGACGGATAGTAGTTGAAGCCGACGACCTGTGTCGGCCCCTTCGACCATTCGATGGAGGAGAAGGAGGAGAACGGAACCAGCCCCCCACTGCTGTTCTTGACGTTGTAGTTGAGGATGTCTTGCGCCGTGGTGCGGCCGTCGCGATCCGATTGCACGATCACGCGCTGCATCCGCCCGCGGTTGGGGAAGTCGTTGACATAGGTCGAGCCGAGATTGGTCGACATGGTATCGTTGATGTCCTCGAACGTAACTCCCAGGGCGCTGGCCTTCTCGCGATCGATCGTGAGATTGACCTGCCCCGCCGACGGCAAACCCTCGACATAGACATTCTGCAGGATCGGACTGGCATTGGCCTCGGCGATCAACTGAGCGGTCGCCTGCAACAACGCCGGGTAGCCTTTTTGGCCGCGATCCTGCAAACGGAAGCTGAAACCCGAGGAATTGCCGAGGTTGTCGATCGGCGGCGGCTGCAGCGCGGTGATCTTGGCGTCGCGTAGCGACAACAGATCGCGATTGGCGTCAGCGACGATATTGGCGGCTGAATCTTTCTCAGGCCGCTCCGACCAGTCCTTCAGGGTAATAAACGCCTGCGCCGTGTTCATGCCCTGCCCCGAATAGGCAAAACCGGTCAGAAAAGTGACATCCTGAACCCCCGGCCGTTTGGCCAGGTATTTTTCGACCGCCTCCACAGCCGTTTCGGTGCGCCCGTGGGACGAATCCGCCGGCGTCTGCACGTCGGTCGTGATGAAGCCCTGATCGTCCACCGGCAGAAAGCCGGCGGGCAATCGAACGAAAGCCCAGACCAGAGCACCGACCAGAACGGCGTAAATCAGCATCAGGCGTCCGGTTCGCCTCAGCGACCAGCCGACCGTCGAGACATAGCGGCCACGCACGCTCTCCAGCGCGCGATTGAACCAGCCGAACAAGCCTTTGCGGGCGTGGGCGTGTCCGGCCTCTACGGGCTTGAGCAGCGTGGCGCACAGCGCCGGCGACAGCGACAGCGCCATCAGAGCAGAGAAGGCGATCGCGGAAACCACTGTGACGGAGAACTGCCTGTAGATGATGCCGACAGAGCCCGGAAAGAACGCCATCGGCACGAATACCGCCATCAGCACCAGCGTGATGCCGACGATGGCGCTCGTGATCTGCGACATCGCCTTACGCGCCGCTTCCTTGGGCGGCAGTCCCTCCTCCGCCATGATGCGCTCGACATTCTCCACCACGACGATGGCGTCGTCGACCAGAATGCCGATCGCCAGCACCATGCCGAACATTGTCAGCATGTTGATGGAATAGCCGGCGATTAGCAGCACCGAACAGGTGCCGAGCAGCGCTACCGGCACCACGATGGTCGGGATGATCGTGTAACGGATGTTCTGCAGGAACAGAAACATCACGAGAAACACCAGCACCACCGCCTCGATCAGCGTATGCACGACCTTTTCGATCGAGGCTTCCACCACGGGCGTGATGTTGTAAGGGATCCCGTAGGCGATATTCGCCGGAAAGAACTTCGAAAGTTCCTTCATCTTGGCTTCCACCGCGCTCGCGGTGGCAAGCGCGTTGGCGCCCGGCGCGAGCAGCACCGAAAGACCCGCGGTCGGCTTGCCGTTGAGGCGGGTGGTGAATCGGTAATCCATGCCGCCAACCTCGACCCGCGCCACGTCGCGCAGGCGTACGGCGGAGCCGTCGCGGTTGGCGCGCAGCAAAATGGAGCCGAATTCCTCGGGCGTGGTGAGTTGCCCCTTGACCAATACCAGCGCCGCAGTTTTCTGCCCGTCCCGGCTCGGCGGCCCACCGACGCTGCCCGAAGCCACCTGCGCGTTCTGCGCCGCAATCGCCTTGGTAACATCTTCCGACGTCAGATCGTAGCCAACGAGCTTTTCTGGATCGAGCCAGACTCGCAACGAGCGTTCGGTGGAGAACAGTGTGGCCCGGCCGACGCCAGGGATACGCCGGATTTCCCCGATGATGTTACGGGTCATAAAATCGCCGAGGCCGACCTCATCCAGACTGCCGTCTGTCGAACGCAGCGTGATGATCTGCAACACCGCGCTCGAGGCTTCCTGGACCAGGATGCCTTCCTTCAGCACGGCCGCGGGCAAGCGAGCCTCGATGCGCTTGATGCGATTCTGCACGTCCACCGACGCGAGAGCCGTGGAGGTGCCGGGAACAAAGAACGCGGTGATCTCAACCTGCCCCAGAGAATCACTGGTGGATTCGAAATTGAGGATGCCCGTCGCGCCGTTGAGCTGTTCCTCGATCAGGCGCGTGACGCTGTTATAAAGGTTCTCCGGCGAGGCGCCGGGATACACGGTCGCGACCGAGATCGAAGGCGGCGCGATGATCGGATACTGCGCGATGCCCAGGAATGGAATCGAAATCGTGCCGATCAAACAGATGAACAGCGCGACGACCCACGCGAAGATCGGCCGGTCGATGAAGAAAGCCGGCATGCGTTACCGCCGCGCGGACGCTGTCTCGCCCGCCAGCGCTCCGGTCTCCCGCGAAGCATCGGCTTCCGTCCACATCACGGCGCTGACCTTGTCGCCCACCGTGAACTTCTGGAAGCCTTCCACCACAACACGGTCGCCCGCCTTCAGCCCGTGGCTCACCATGGAGTGACCGTGTTGGACGGCAGCCGTCCGGATCGGACGCACGATGACGCGACCGTCGTCTCTGACGACATAGACCTCGCTGCCGCCGCTGGCGTCGCGCTGCACCGCCTGTTGCGGAACGGCGATGGCATCGCTGTCGACGCCCTGCTCCAGCAGCACGCGAACGTACATGCCTGGCAGCAACTCGCGCTTCGGATTCGTAAATTCGCCGCGCAGCGTCACCTGACCGGTCGAGGCATCGACCTTAGCTTCAGAAAACAGGAACTTTCCGGGCACCGGGTAGAGCGTTCCATCGTCGAGCACGAGGCGGACCTTTGCAGCGCCCGGTGCGATGCGCTCCAGTTCGCCGGTCTCGAATGCACGACGCAGATTATTTAGCTCCGACACTGACTGGGTGAAGTCGGCATAAATCGTGTCGAGTTGCTGCACGGTCGCGAGGCTTGCCGCATCGTTCTGAATAACAAGCGCACCCTCCGTCACCTGAGCCGCGCCGACCACGCCGTCGATCGGCGCACGAATGGTGGTGTAATCAAGATGGAGCCGTGCTCGCGCCAAGTCCGCCTTGCGGCCAGCGACATCCGCCGCTGCCTGACGCATGTTAGCGATCGCCCTCTCGTTTTCGGCCTCTGAGGTGGCATGGCGGGCGGTCAGTTTCTCGATACGCCTCGCATGATGCGATGCCTGCTCGAATACGGCATTAGCCTTTGCCAGCGACGCCTCCGCGGCCTGCACTTCGACCGCGAACGGCTCCGGATCGATCTGATACAGCGAGGCGCCCGCCTTCACTTCACTGCCCTGCCGAAACAGCCGCTTGGTAATAATGCCGGAAACCCGTGGGCGTACTTCTGCAACCCGTAACGGCGAGATGCGGCCCGGCAGTTCGCGAACGATCGCATGCGGTTTCGGAACCACCGTGACGACGCTGACTTCGGGGATAACCGCTTTCACCGAAGCTTCGGCCGTAGCGGGCTCATCACAGCCGCCAAGGAGCGGCGACAATCCGGCGAGCAAAATAGCCACCAACGTCAGACGTGAATTGAATCTTGGCATTGGAACTTGGAAACCTCGTATTCGCAAAGTGAAATACGAATCCGCAGCCCGCGAAGCGCTATGCTTCGCAGCCTGATGCGCGAATCCGTATCAATATCCCCTGAAGCAGGTTAGACGAGAACGACTGCGACGCAATAAGATTTGTTGGCGGCGCAATGTCACATGACACTATCGGTTTGAGATCACTCCGATTTCTCGGATTCAAACAGTCGTGATCAGGTTCCATTCGAATTGAAAGAAAATGGTAACGCGCGTGCGTTCCGAGCGTGTCGTTTGATCGCCACGAGGCGAAGCACAAAGATTGACCAGAGCAGCAATGTCTTTCGGCACGAGACAGACGAGCCGCGAGATAACGAAGGCTATCTCATCGAGTCGGGTCGGTCCGCACAGTTGAACCCGCGACGCGCGTCTAAGCCTCACAGTAGTCTGCACGACGTCTTCGACACAAAAGAAACGCAACGATTGAAAGCTCTTGGTGCTGCAAAACAGCGACGACAAAATAGTTGGAAGAGCTATTTTTTGCCGGCGACACCGTGCCATAATGCAGCTTGTCTCGACTTCTTCGCCTCTCCTCGATGGGTTAAGCAAGTTCGCTCATGGCGCAAGGCACCGCTCCCCGCTCCGCACCGGAGATCGAACCGACCAAGCTGGCGCCGCCCCGGATATTTCTGGTGCGCATGGTCGTGTTCATTGTGCTGTGCGCGCTGGTACTGATCGTTCTTTACAAGCAGACCGTTTCCGCCTTCTTCGCCAACCCCAGTCTCAACGCGCTGATCGTAGGCGTGCTGACGATCGGAATCGTTTTTGCATTCCGGCAGGTGATCCGACTCTATCTGGAAGTCGCATGGGTCAACAATTTCCGCGTCGCCAATCCGGGCCGGGCCACTGACCGGAGGCCGCGACTGCTGGCTCCGATGGCCGCGATTCTCGGCGGCGAACGCACCGGGCGGATGTCGATCTCCCAGCAGACGATGCGGCATCTGCTCGATTCCATCGCCACCCGGCTCGACGAAGCCCGCGACATCTCCCGCTACATGATGGGTCTGTTGGTCTTCCTGGGCCTGCTCGGCACGTTCTGGGGCTTGATCGAAACTGTCGGCTCCGTCGGCAAGGTGATAGACGGCCTGAAGATCGGCGGCGACACCGGGTCCATGTTCGAGACGCTGAAAGAAGGTCTCGCTGCGCCGCTCGGCGGCATGGGCATTTCGTTTTCGTCGTCGCTGTTCGGCCTCGCCGGATCGCTGATTCTCGGCTTTCTCGATCTGCAATCCAGTCAAGCGCAGAACCGCTTCTATACCGACCTTGAGGACTGGCTCGCTACCACCGTTCGCGAATATAGCGGCGAGGCCCGGGCTGATCCGGCCGCCGAAATAAAAGCTGCGATTGAACGGCTTCGCGTCACCGTCGAGAAGACGGGATCCGGCCATGAGACCACCTCCGCAATGGCGAGCCTTGCAGAAGCCATTCAGGGTCTCGTCAGCCATATGCGGACCGAACAGCAGTTGGTTCGCGAATGGGCGGACGAACAGGGCGAGCAAAACCGCGAGATCAAAAAGCTGCTTCAGTACCTCGCACAGCCGCCGGATGACGACCAGCTGACCGTCCCGTTTACCCCGACCGCCGCTTCGCGGCCGGCGCCTTCCTCCGCAGAGGGAGGGGCACAATCTTAAGAGAAACATCATGGCCCTAGCACGCGGGCGCCGGAACGAGAGCGGATTCAACTACTGGCCAGGATTCGTTGATGCCCTCTCGACGCTGGTGCTCGCGATCGTTTTCCTGCTGTCTGTGTTTCTGGTGGTGCAGTTCTTCCTGTCGCAGGAAGTCTCGGGCAAGGACAAGGCACTGGAGCAACTCAATGCCAGGATCGCTCAATTGACCGATCTGCTGTCGCTGGAAAAGCTCGGCAAGGTCAGCCTCGGCGACGAGGTCAGCCAGTTGCGTGCGGGTCTCGTATCGGCCGAAGCCGAGCGCGATCGGATCAAGGGACTTTATGAGGGCCTCGCCGGCGCGGGTAACGATGCCGCGGGCCGCAACAGCCAATTGAACAAGGCGCTGGATTCCGAAAAGCAGCTTTCGGCTCGCGCGCTGGCGCAGGTCGAGGTGCTGACACAACAGATCAGCGCGCTGCGCCGACAACTGGCGGCGCTGGAGAACGCACTCGACGTCTCCGAGAAAAAAGACAAAGAGTCGCAGAACCGCATCGCCGATCTCGGCCAACGGCTGAACGTCGCGCTGGCAAAGCGAGTGCAGGAGCTGTCTCGCTACCGTTCGGAATTTTTCGGACGCTTGCGTGCCATTCTCGGCAACCGGCCGGATATTCGAATTGTCGGCGACCGTTTTGTTTTCCAGTCAGAGGTCTTTTTCGATACTGCGCAGGCGACGCTTCTGTCGGAAGGAAAATCCGAACTCGATAAGGTTGCCGGCGCGCTGACCGATCTCGACAAACAGATCCCAAGCGAGATCGCCTGGGTGCTGCGCGTGGACGGCCACACCGACGTCAGGCCCATCAACAGCCCGGTCTTCAAGTCGAACTGGGACTTGTCGGCGGCGCGCGCGATCTCGGTGGTGCAGTATCTGGTATCGCTCGGCGTGCCGCCGCAACGTCTGGTCGCTGCGGGCTTCGGCGAGTTCCAGCCGCTCGATCCCGGCGCGACGGAAGACGCCTTCAAGCGCAACCGCCGTATCGAACTGAAGCTCACCGAGCGGTGAGAGTATGATCCCGAAAGGTGGAGCTCCGATTGTCGGGGAAATCATGCCCAAACAAGAAACCGAGTCGTTCAAACTCAGACCCTACGCGCCAGCCGACGAAGACGCCACGATCGCTTTGTGGCAGGCGACGTGGCAACAAACCTACCCCGCGATCGATTTCGCGGCACGCGTGCCGTGGTGGCGCGAACGCTGGCGCAACGAGCTTGTACCCAACGCCGAAATCATTGTTGCCGAACAATCCGGAGAGCTGGCAGGTTTCATCACCATCGATGCAGCGGGCTATCTCGACCAGCTCGTGGTCGCACCCGAGCACTGGGGCGGCGATATTGCAAACGCCCTGATGGACGAGACGAAACGGCTATCGCCGGCGGGAATTACGTTGCTGGTCAACTCCGACAACGGCCGCGCCATCCGCTTCTACGCGCGCAACGGATTCGTCCACGCGGGCGACGATGTCAATCCAACGTCGGGACGGCTGGTCAACCGTATGGAATGGAAACCGTGACGCCCGTATTTGAGTCGCCGTGGCCGGGCATGACGCAGCATTGCGTCACACACCCTCGAACTGCAGCCGCGCCAGGCGCGCATACAGTCCATTGGCGGCGACTAGCGAGGCGTGCGTGCCCTGCTCCACGATCCGTCCCTGATCCATGACCATGATCCGGTCGCATGACAGCACGGTAGCGAGACGATGCGCGATCACCAGCGTGGTGCGGTGCTTCATCAGTTCTTCCAGCGCGGTCTGCACCAGGGTCTCGGATTCGGCGTCGAGCGACGACGTCGCCTCATCCAGCAGCAAGAGAGGCGCGTCGCGCAGGATTGCGCGGGCGATGGCGATACGCTGGCGTTGTCCGCCGGACAGCGTCACGCCGCGTTCGCCGAGCAGCGCCTCGAAGCCACCGGGCAACCGGCAGATGAACTCCGTGGCATGGGCCAGCTCGGCGGCACGCTCGACCTCGGCATCGGACGCATCCGGCCGACCGAAGCGGATATTCTCGCGGGCGGACGCGGCAAAGATCACCGATTCCTGCGGCACCAGCGCGATGCGGGCACGAACCTCGCGTGGATCGGCGGTGCGCAGCGGAACGCCATCGAACGAGATGGTGCCGGCGGCGGGATCGTAGAACCGCAGCAGCAGGTGAAATATTGTACTTTTTCCTGCGCCTGACGGGCCGACGATGGCAACCTTCTCACCGGCCTTCACGGCAAGCGAGACACCGTCCAGCACCTTGACCTGCGGGCGCGACGGATATGCGAAGCTGACGTTGTCCAGCGTGACATCGCCGCGCGCCGGCGCCGGCAGAGCGCGCGGTGATGGCGGCGCCGCGATCACTGGCTTGACGCGAAGCAACTCGAAGAGGCGCTCGGCCGCACCGGATGCGGCGGCGACCTCGCCCCAGACTTCACTGAGTTGCCCGAGACCGGTCGCGGCGAACGCGGCATACAGCACGAACTGGCCGAGGCGGCCCGGTGTCATGTCGCCACTCAGCACGTCGCGCGAACCGATCCAGAGGATCAGGACCACGCTGGTGAAAACGATGAAGATGATGATCGCGGTCAGCACGGCACGGGCGCGCGCCGAATTGCGCGCCGCCAGATAGGCCTGCTCGACTTCGCCGCCGAAACGGACATCGGCGAGCCGCTCGTTGGTATAGGCCTGCACCGTCCTGATTCCGCCGACCAGTTCGGAGGCATAGGCCGTGGCTTCCGCGAGATTATCCTGCGCGCTCCGCGACAGGCGGCGCACCCAGCGTCCGAATGCGACCAGCGGCAGGACGATCAGCGGGATAGCCGCCAGCACCAGGCCGGACAGGCGCGGGCTGGTGATCACCATCATCGAGGCCGCGCCGAGGAACAGCACGACGTTGCGTAACGCGACCGATATCGAGGAACCGACCGCGGACTTGATCTGGGTTGTATCGGCCGTCAGCCGCGAGACCAGTTCGCCGCTGCGGGCGGTGTCGAAAAACACCGGCGACAGCGAGATCAGGTGGGCGAACACGTCGCGCCTCAGATCGGAGACGATGCGCTCGCCGGTGGTGGTCACCAAAAAATAACGCGCCGCGCTGGCGCCGGCGAGGACGGCGACAACACCGATCATCATGGTGAAGTAGCTGTTGATCATCGCGACGCCTTCGGACGTGAAGCCGAAGTCGATGATCCGGCGCACTGCGAGCGGCACGACCAGCGTCGTCAGCGCGGCGACGACCAAGGCGACAAGCGCAAGCAGCGCCCGACCGCGGTAGCGGGCGATATAAGGCAAGAGCGCGAGAAGCGGGCGCAACCGAGTGCCGCCGCGTGCGCCGGCGTCCGGCGGCGAGGCCTGATCCGCCATGACAGGTGCGACCGGCTCGGGTCCAGCCTTTGAGGGACCGTCGAGCGGCAGGGTGACCGCCGCGGATTTCGAGGTATTTTCACGCACTTCTACCGGACTCATCGCCTGACCACGCTATTGCTGATAAGGCAACCTAATATGCCCCCCCGCGCACGCTGGCAAATGCACAGGCGCGCTTGTCCGTCAAACCTTGGTGCGATATAGAGCGGACCAAATCCGCCCAAAACCATCCGCCCTGCAAGGACACGTCATGAAAGCCGAAATTCACCCGGATTATCATACAATTAAGGTCGTGATGACCGATGGAACAGAGTACCTGACCCGTTCCACCTGGGGCAAGGACGGCGATACGCTGAACCTCGACATCGATTCCAAGTCGCATCCAGCATGGACCGGTGGTTCCCAACAGATTCTCGACCGCGGCGGCCGCGTCTCCCGGTTCCAGAAAAAATTCTCGGGCTTTCTCAAGAAGGACTGAGTTTAAAACTCAATCCGAGATCGCGTCATTGCGAGGCGCATCACGCCGGAACAATCCGGACGTTCTGAGGAGACCGCTTAGCGGGTCTTTTATCGGCTGGCCGGTCAGCCGGCTCGCATGACATCGGAAATGAGCGTTCCATCAAAAGGTGAAGCGCTCTCCTTGCGCTACGCCTTCAAAAAAACATGCGGCACGACGGCCGAGACCATCCCGTTGCGACTTTCTCGGTAGGGTTAGCCGGTCTGGCGCTCGAATGCTTCCCTGAGACGGTCGAGTTGCGACACCAGCGGATTACCGGCCGTCCCATGCTCTACAGGCGGCGCATGGATGGTGGTATCGAGGCGCCGTACCCGCGCCTGCAAATTCATCGACCGCTCGATCAGATCCTGCAACTGCCACGGCAATTTTGCGATCATGTCCTGCGCACCGGGATCCGCCGCCGACAGCTTGACCCTGGTCTTTTCGCGATTGGCCTGTGCCAGCGTCATCTCGCCTTCCTTCACGGCGCGATGCAGCAAGAGCCACGAAGCGAGTTGCATCAACCGAGTGGTGAGCCTCATGCTTTCGGTGGCGTAGGTCAGGCTGACTGAACGTTCGAGCGATTTCGCCTCGGTGCGGCCATCACCATCGAGATAGGCAGCGGTTTCCTCGACCAGATCCATGCCTTCCCGGAACAAGGCGGTGAATACGGAAGAACCGGCGAGATGTTCGCTGAACTGGACAAGACCGCTGTCGCCTGCCGATGGATCGAACATGGTTCACGCCTCACGCAGTGTCCGCAAGTGAAATCCGGTTACCGCAAGAAAATTCATTAAATCAATAACTTACGTACACCCTGATCGACGGCCGGTATCCATTTTGCGAATACACCTTTGGCCGCCCGCCGGCTTCTTCGCGCCGACTTATGATGAACAAATCATTGCGCGCCGCGGAGCGGGAGTCCAGCGCCAGATATCGGCAAGGATTAATAAGGGTTAATATTCAAGGCGACATTGCGAGGATAACGCCAAGCAAAATGACGCAGTAATAAGATGACGCAGGCAAAAAAAAGAGCCGCCGTTTCCGGCGGCCTGAAGTTGATAACAGGGAGGCGTCAAACAGAGTGGACAGGAAGCCACTCGGTGTCCAATGAAGGACATTTCAGTCATAGTCGGGAAAGCTTAATTAATCGTAAACGAACGAATTTCTTCAGCTTTTGTTTGCAGTTTGGGCAGGGCTCTCCCCGGTCATGCAGGCACCGGGGGAACCGGTCGGACCAATCCGGACCGAATACATCTTTCAAGACTTGAAAAAACGGTCAGCCGCATCCTTCGAGGCGCGCTTCTTCACTTCAGCCGCCCGCAGGCGCTGGATCTCGGCCGTCAGCAACGCGATACGGTCCTCGAGTTCGTTCACCGAAAGCAGCGAGAGATCCTGCCCGATGTCATGCGTGATCTTTTTCCTGGGTTCGTCGTCGTCGATGGTCATGCGTCCGTCCCGCTGCGGCTCAAGAGCCCGTCGTCACAGGTTTTTTCCAGTTCGCGGCCGGCTGTCCAGAGCTTATTCGCTTCTCATGCAATCCGAGGCCCGACCGTGACGAGTTTGTTGGTGACGGACTTCTCACACGAATTGGTACGCACGTCGCTTGAAAACGCTATAGTCAGCGTCGGACCGTCTTTCCCGCGGTTTTCCCCGGTGACGACCCATGGATAAGCCACCAGTGCAAATGACCGCCATCGGCATCAGCAAGCCCGGTGGCCCGGAGGTTCTTGTGCCGGAGATTCGTCCGGTTCCCTCACCCGGCACAAACGAAATCCTGATCAAGGTCGCGGTGGCCGGCGTCAACCGGCCGGATATCCTACAGCGCTCCGGCAGCTATCCCCCACCACCCGGCGCCAGCGATCTGCCCGGCCTGGAAGTCGCTGGCGAGATAGCTGCGCTTGGCGAAGGCGCGAGCAAGTATCAACTCGGCGACAAAGTGATGTCGCTGGTCTCGGGCGGCGGATACGCACAATACTGCGTCGCGCATGAGTCGATCGCGATGCCGATCCCTCTCGGGTTCTCCATGATTGAAGCCGGCGCTACACCGGAAACCCTGATGACGGTGTGGCACAATGTGTTCGAACGCGGCGCATTGAAAGCAGGCGAGACGTTGCTGATACACGGCGGTTCATCGGGCATCGGCACTATGGCGATTCAACTCGCCAAGGCGTTCGGTGCAAGGACGATCGTGACCGTCGGATCAAAGGAGAAGGCCGACGCCTGTCTTAGCCTTGGTGCCGATCACGCCATCAACTACAAACTCCAGGATTTCGTCGCGGAGGTGAAGGCGATGACGGCCGGCGCAGGCGCCAATCTCATCCTCGATATGGTCGGCGGCGACTACATCGAGAAGAACTATGATGCCGCCGCGCTCGAGGGCCGCATCGTGCAGATCGCATTTCTCAATGGTGCGAAGGCAACCGTTAATTTCGCCAGGCTGATGATGAAGCGGCTGCACCATACCGGTTCGACGCTGCGGCCGCGGTCGGTTGCAGACAAGGCCTTGATGGTCGGCGCCATCGAAGCCAAAGTGCTGCCCTTGATGCACGAGGGACGAATCAAGCCGCTGATCGACAGCAGCTTCCCGCTCGACAAGGCAGCGGAAGCTCATCGGCGGATGGAAACCAGCGCGCATGTGGGCAAAATTGTGTTGACAGTTTAGATTCCTGCGAACCTGCGGGAGCCTATAATTCCTTTTGAAATTATGTCATCTATCTCGCGCGGTCGGCTGGTTCGGCGAGAGCAGGTGACGGGTTTGCACGGGTTCGCTTTCATTTCTGTGGCGTCCAGGTCTGTGACGTCCAGGTCTGTGACTTCCAGGATCGTCTCGGCGCGGATCTCAATCTCCTCCCGCGCAAAAAGGCGGGACTGTATGTTGAACATGAGGAAATGACATTGCGTGCGATCAGGTGGCTTGCGTGTCTTTCGCTGGCCCTCATGATTTTCGTCGCGGCATCGCCGGCACGCGCAGTCGACGCCGTCAGCGTCCGCAGCGACGCGCCCGCCATCGACCTCACCGCCATCCTCGATCATCAGCACAGCGACTCAGACCGCATTCAAGTCTCGACCGCGCCCGGCACCGACGGTATCATTCGCCGCATCGAGGTGCGCGCGCGGGAAGGCGGCCAGCACTGGGTCGTTTTCGCGCTTGCCAACAACACCGACGATCAACTGGATCGTTTGATCGTCGCACCGCATTACCGCCTCGTGTCTTCGGGACTGCTCTGGCCGGATCTCGGACAATCGCGCATCGCGACCATCACGCCATCGACCGGTGATCGTCCGGAGCGGCAGGAGAGCGCCACCGCCGACGTCTTCCGCATCACGCTCGATCCGGGCGCAGTCATTACTTTCGTCATGGAACTGCGCACCGACAAGCTGCCGCAGCTTTATCTCTGGGAGCCCGACGCCTACAAGGACAAGGTCAATTCCTTCACCTTGTATCAGGGCATCGTCATCGGCATCTCCGGGTTGCTGGCGCTGGTGCTGACCATCCTGTTCGTGGTCAAGGGAAGCATCATGTTTCCTGCCGCCGCGGCGCTTGCCTGGGCGGTGCTGGTTTATATCGGCGTCGATTTCGGCTTCTGGGGCAAGGTACTGGACATGTCGGCCGGTGCTGAACGGGTCTGGCGCGCCTCGGGCGAGGCGATTCTCGCGGCAACGCTGCTCGTATTCCTATTCGCCTATCTCAATCTCAATCGCTGGCACGTCCGCTATTCGCATATCACCCTTGGCTGGCTGGCTTTCCTCGGCTCTCTGGTGGCGCTTGCCCTGTTCGATCCGGCGGTGGCCTCCGGTATCGCGCGGATGTCGCTCGCCCTGATCGCCATATTCGGCTTCGGACTGATCGTCTATCTCGCGGTTCACGGCTTTGATCGCGCCGTATTGCTGATCCCGACCTGGTTCCTGTTGGTGGTTTGGGTCAGCGCCGCCGGAATGGCGATCGAAGGCAAAGTCATCAACGACATCGTCGGCCCCGCCCTGCTCGGCGGCCTCGTGCTGATCGTGATGCTGATCGGATTCACGGTAATGCAGCATGCTTTCGCTGGCGGAGGCAGCACCTCGGGCGTCGTATCCGACGTCGAGCGCCGCGCTCTCGCGTTGACCGGCGCGGGTGATCTGGTTTGGGACTGGGACGTCTCCGCCGACAAGGTCTTCACCAGTCCCGAGACCGAAAGCCTGCTCGGCCTGAAACGCGGAGCGCTCGGGGGTCCGGCGGCGACCTGGCTGGAGGTACTGCATCCGCTCGATCAGGACCGGTTCCGCGCGGCGCTGGACAGCGTACTCGAACAGCGTCGGGGACGGCTTGTGCAGGACTTCCGGCTGCGCATGTCCGACGGCCACTTCATGTGGTTCGCACTGAAAGCGCGCCCGGTGGTCGGGTCCGACGGCGAGGTTTCACGCGTGGTCGGAACTCTCACCGATGTCACCGAGACCAGGAAAGCCGAGGAGCGGATGCTCCACGATTCGGTGCACGACAACCTGACCGGCCTTCCAAATCGCAAGCTTTTCATCGACCGTCTCAACGCGGTCGCGACCTTCGCCAAGACCATGCCGAGCCTGCGGCCGACCCTGATGGTAATCGACCTCGACCGTTTCAAGCAGGTCAACGATTCCGTTGGTATCGCGGTCGGGGATTCGATCCTGCTGACGCTGGCACGGCGGTTGACGCGCATCCTGAAACCACAGGATACGCTGGCGCGACTTTCCGGCGACCAGTTCGGCCTCATCCTGTTGTCGGAGCAGGACCCGCCCCGCATCACCGCGTTCGCCGAAACCATCCGCAAGACCATCCGCGCTCCGATCACCTTCAATGACCGCGAAATCTTCCTGACCGCGTCGATCGGTCTCGCGCTGAGTGACCCTCAGACGCAATTGACGGAGGAGATCATCAAGGATGCTGAACTTGCGATGTACCATTCCAAACGGATCGGCGGCGATCGGATCGACGTTTACAAACCCGCGATGCGCGCCCGGAAAAACGATCGGCTATCGCTCGAGTCGGAGTTGCGGCGCGCCATCGAACGGCGTGAGATCGCCATCCTGTACCAGCCTATCGTCCGGCTGGAGGACCGCTCGATCGCGGGTTTCGAAGCGCTGGCACGGTGGGATCACCCCAAGCTTGGGCGGATGGCGCCGGACGAATTCATCACCATCGCCGAGGAAGCCGGCCTGATTGTCGATCTCGGGACGTTCGTGATGGACCAGACCACGCGCCAACTCGCGGTCTGGCAGCGCACTATCCGGTCGCAACCACCGATTTTCGCCAGCGTCAACGTCTCTTCGCGCCAATTGCTGCGGCATGATCTGATCCACGACATCCGCTCTGTGCTGTCGCGCTCATCAATCGCGCGCGGCACACTGAAGCTTGAACTGACAGAATCGCTGGTCATGGAAAATCCCGAACATGCAGCGCAGATGCTGCAACGAATTCGCGAACTTGGCGTCGGGCTCTCGCTTGACGATTTCGGTACGGGCTATTCCTCGCTATCGTACCTGCAGCGTTTCCCGCTCGACACCATCAAGATCGACCAATCGTTCGTGCGCACCACAACGCGGGGCACGCGGCCTGTCATTCTCAAGTCGATCATCGCAATGGCGCACGATCTCAGCATGGATGTTGTCGCCGAAGGCGCTGAAACCGACTCTGATGCGGTAGAACTCTATCAGATGGGCTGCGAATACGCGCAAGGCTTCGCATTCGGCGAGCCGATGGACGCCGATGCGACGATGCGGCTCCTGGCCCAGGAGCGGCTTGAGGCGGCAAGCTGAGATCGGCCAATGCGCAACGCCCGAAAGGCAAAACCTCGGCTCGCTCAGGCGTGACCGGCTTCGTTCGACAACATGCCCGGATCGATGCCGATCTTGTGCAGCGCGCGAGTATATTTATCCTCGATATCGTGGCCGAAGATCAGGTCCTGATCAGCCGGGCAGTGCAACCATCCGTTGTCCTGGATTTCCGTCTCCAGCTGACCCGGCGCCCAGCCGGCATAACCAAGCGCCAGGATCGCGTGTTTTGGGCCGGTGCCTTTGGCAATAGCTTCCAAAATATCGAGCGTCGCGGTCAGGCAGATGCCCTCGTCAATGGGCAGCGTCGCATCTTCGATGAAGAAATCGCTCGAGTGCAGAACGAAGCCGCGGCCGGTTTCGACCGGGCCGCCTTTCATCACTTTCATCGTCTCGGCGGTTTCCGGCAGCTTGATCTGGTCGGTTCGCTTGATGATGTCGAGTTGCACCAGCAAATCAGTGAAGTCGACGCTTCCGGCAGGGCGATTGAGGATAATACCCATCGCTCCCTCGGACGAGTGCGCGCAAACATAGATCACGGATCGTGCGAACCGCTCATCTTCCATCACCGGCATAGCAATCAGCAGCTGGCCGTCGAGATAGTTGCGGTCATCAGTCTCCGTGTCTGCATCGTCGGCGTGACGACGGTCCCTGCCAGGCCCTTTACGCGCTGGATTCATCAGCAAACGACCCTCATGTTACCCTTCCATCCTGATATTGGGCGCCCATTCTGTCAATCAACCATCCCGCCACGGCTAAACAGCACATCACAAGCAATTCAATAGTTTGGCTTCGGAGCAACCTGTAAAAAGACGCTGCATGATCATCAAAGTTCCTCTTTACGCGGTGCCCTGCGTTGCGGTCGCATTGCTGGGTTGTGCGCTTTCAATTCCTGCGACGGCCCAAGATTCCTCGCCATGGCAGCAAGGCAGCCACGCCGCCGTCCGCCTGCTCGCGGGCTCGCGCAGCGGAGCGGTACTGCTCGGTGGCATCGCGTTTCAGCTCGAGCCGGGTTGGAAAACCTTCTGGCGGACACCGGGCGACTCGGGCGTGCCGCCGCGGTTTGACTTCTCAAGGTCGGACAACGTCGATGCTGTGACTGTGCTGTGGCCCGCGCCATCGAAATTTCCCGACGGCGCGGGCGGTCATGCGCTCGGCTACAAGGAGCAGATCGTGCTGCCGTTGCGGATCGCAGCTACCAATGCCGAGAAACCGATCACGCTGCGCGCAACCGTCAATTTCGCGGTATGCGCCAAGCTGTGCATTCCCGCCGAAGCCACTATGGAGCTTGCTTTCGCCAGCGTCGCCAGCGCAGAGGACAGCGCGCTTGCCGCGGCGCTCGATATGGTGCCAAAGCCGGCCCGGATCGGGGACCCTAATCCCTTGACGATTCGCGACGTCAGGCGCGACGAGAAATCCACGGTGATCGTCGATGTCGCAACCTCAAATCCCAGGGACGAGGTCAACCTGTTCGTCGAAGGCCCGACGCCGGACTGGTCGCTGCCGATCCCGACCCGGCACGAGCACGCGCCGCGCGGGGTGAAACGATTTTCATTCAAGCTCGACGGCCTACCGGCGAACGCGAATGCTGAAGGCGCCGCGTTGAAGCTGACTCTGGTCGGCGACAAGAGCGCCTATGAATTCAATATCAATCTGAATTGATGGCGAACCGTCACAGGCGATGCAAGCCTATCTGTTTCACCCAACAGAATCTTAAGGAATCGTTGCTTAAGTCCGGATCATGGCGCGCTTCCCGCGCCGAGGATTTCGCCGTGGCCAT
This sequence comes from Nitrobacter vulgaris, assembly GCF_031453995.1. Taxonomy (NCBI): domain Bacteria; kingdom Pseudomonadati; phylum Pseudomonadota; class Alphaproteobacteria; order Hyphomicrobiales; family Nitrobacteraceae; genus Nitrobacter; species Nitrobacter vulgaris. Next base: position 66,587 of record NZ_JAVDPZ010000021.1, read on the forward strand.
GACGGACACCCAACCCGCCCCTGCGAAGCGATCGCCCTTACTGACCGGACGATTGCGCGCAATAATGGGAGGTTCGAGCGAGGCTTCGCTGACCAAGCGGCTCGCCGGCACGATCTTCATCATCCGGGTCATAAGCGCCGGCCTTGCATACGTGGCGCAAATCCTTCTCGCGCGGTGGATGGGCGGTTCCGACTACGGCGTCTATGTGTATGTCTGGACCTGGGTTCTGCTGCTCGGCAGCATGATGGATTTCGGCATCTCGGCCTCGGCGCAGAAGATCATTCCGGAATATCGCGCGAGCGGCGACGACGCACGGCTGCGCGGATTCCTGAGCGGCAGCCGCTGGATGACATTCATCGTTGCCTCGCTGGTCTCGATATCGCTCGCGGCCCTGGTCAGAGTACTGTCGCCGTGGATCGATGCGGCGACGGTCGTGCCGCTTTATGTCGGCTGCCTGACGCTACCGGCATTCGTGGTCGCCAACACCCAGGACGGCATTGCGCGTTCCCACGATTGGATGCGGCTCGGACTGATGCCCCAGTTCATCGTGCGGCAATCGCTGATTATCGGCTTCACCGCCGGCGCTTTCGCGCTGGGATTTCACCTCAGCGCCACCGTCGCCATGCTGGCCAGCGTAGCGGCGGTCTGGATTGCCATGATCGGCCAGATGATCGTACTCAATCGCAGATTGGGCACGATCGTAGCGTCCGGGCCGAAGGTCCACGATTTTCGCGGCTGGCTCTCGGTCTCGTTGCCGATTTTGCTGGTCGAGAGCTTTTATCTCCTGTTGTCCTACACCGATGTACTCGTGCTGCAGCAGTTTCGCTCGTCGGAGGAGGTCGGCGTTTACTTCGCCGTCGTTAAAACCTTGGCGCTGGTGTCGTTCATTCACTACGCTATGTCGGCGACAACGGCGCACCGCTTCACTGAATATCATGCCGCAGGCGACCGCGAGCGGTTGGCGGCCTACCTCGCCCATGCGATCAAATGGACGTTCTGGCCCTCGCTTGCGGCAACGTTGGTGCTGCTCGCACTCGGCAAACCGATGCTGTGGCTATTCGGTCCGCAATTCGTCACCGGCTACAGCATCATGTTCGTCGCCGCGATCGGGCTCGTGGTCCGTTCCGCCATCGGCCCGGTCGAACGGCTGCTCAACATGCTTGGCCATCAGCACGCCTGTGCATCCGCTTATGCGCTGGCTTTCGGCATGAACGTCGCGCTGTGCTTCGCGCTCGTCCCGCGCTACGGCGGCCATGGCGCCGCCGCCGCCACTTCAATCTCGCTCGCGTTCGAAACGGTCCTGCTGTTCTGGATCGTCCGCCGAAGACTCGGATTGCATGTGCTGGCGTTTGGAAAGCGGGCCTCTGTATAAAAACGTCACCCCGTCGTGGCCGGATTTATTCCGGGGCATGGACGAAACAAATCCATCGTTCAGCGGAGAAGATTGCCTACGCTGCCGTCCAGCCGCCATCGATCGACAGGTTGCTTCCGGTGATCTGAGCGGCATCGTCGCCGCAGAGATAGAGCGCCAGCGCGGCGACTTGCTCCACGGTGACGAACTGCTTGGTCGGTTGCGCCGCGAGCAGCACGTCGTCCACGACCTGCTCCCTGGTCAGGTTGCGCGCCCTCATGGTGTCGGGAATTTGTTTCTCGACCAGCGGCGTCCAGACATAGCCGGGGCTAATACAGTTGCAGGTGACTCTGTGCGGCGCGAGCTCAAGCGCCACCGTCTTGGTAAGGCCAGCAATTCCATGCTTGGCGGTCACATAGGCCGACTTGAAGGGCGAGGCCACCAACGAATGCGCCGATGCGGTATTGATGATGCGACCCCAACCGCGTTTCTTCATGCCAGGCACGGCGGCGCGGATGGCATGGAAGGCCGACGACAGATTGATGGCGATGATCGCGTCCCACTTCTCGATGGGAAAGTCCTCGATCGGCGCAACGAACTGGATGCCCGCGTTGTTAACGAGGATATCGACCGAGCCAAAGGTTGTTTCGCCCAGTTCGATCATGCCCGCAATTTCGGCGGGCTTAGTCATGTCGGCAGGCGAGTAGACCGCCTTGACCTTGAACTCCGCCTCGATGCCAGAGCGTTCCTTGTCGATTTCTGCCGCAGTGCCAAGCCCATTGATCACGACATTAGCGCCGGCGCCGGCGAAGGCGCGGGCATAGGCCAGCCCTATGCCGCTGGTTGATCCGGTCACGACCGCGGTCTTGCCTTTCAAGTTCGTCATCGCCTTCTCCTGTCGGAACAGCGGATCATCGACGGCGGTGCTTCTATCAAATCACGGGCTCACAGTATCACCGCTCAAGCCGGCCCGCGGCGCCTCCACGCTAATGCGCCTGAGGCGGCACCGTGACGTCGGTTCGCGCTCGGGTCGCAGGCGACACCGCTCCACGCAGTCGTTATCGCGCGTCGGTGGACGCCAATACCAGCGTCCAGAACACCTTGTATTTGGTATCCGGAGCATAGGTCGCCGCGATGCCCAATTTCGTGACGCCGTTCTTGAGCATGTTGGCCCGATGCGGGGGCGAATCGCGCCAGCCCGAGAAGGCCTCGGCGAGGGTGTGGTAACCGGCACCGATATTCTCGACCGCCAGCGTTGCCGGATAGTTGGCCGCCGCCAGCCGCTTGGGCAGCGTTCCGGCAACGTCGTGATCCATTTTATTGCGTTTGGCCATCACCATCGATTGAGTTTCGGCGACTTTCATGAGTTCGGGATCAACCGTCACAGGACCAAGGCTGTTATTAGCGCGATAGCCGGAAATCATGGAGGCCGCCACCGCGGCATCCAGCTTGGCTCCGCCATGGGCCATGTCGAGATAGAACGCCGGCTGCTCGTCAGACGGCGGTTTTTCCGTAACGCATCCGGCCACGGTCAGCAGGCCAAGAAGCACGGCAAAGGTGCGGATCATCCTCGTATCCCGAATCTGAAGTTCTGCACTGCGCCCTTCGAACTTCGGATTCGAAAGGGCGCGAGCAACTAATACTTGCTAGAGGTCCATCGATCTTAACATTCGCCAAAGACGCGCTGAAAACAGCATGCGAATGTCGGAATCGGGCCACTAGTCCCCAATCAGTTGCAGGTGTTGCACATCAATGGTGGCTGAAAGGTGAATGAAGCCTTAGCGTACCGACACTGGCTTTCGCCTGTCTTGCGGCAGTCTTTGATATGAACGCCGGATCAAAGGGACATAAGCGACCCTATGTTCCAGATTTTGGTTCGCCTGACGGACTCGCTGAGACAATGAAGCGAGGGTCTGAACCAAAACTACACTAGAACCGATCGACATTCAGGATTCCCAATCGGTTTGATCGCTGATTCATAGAGCTCCGTGATTCGTCACGGAGCAGATCATGGCGGCGAAGCG